>CAZMHO010000041.1:0-8242 GCA_964566085.1 uncultured Thermotogaceae bacterium
CCCCGGCTACGGCTTCATCGTCGGTGAAACTTCAGTCGGGCATGCCCCTCTGGATAACGGCGTATCGCGCCGGTTATCGCCTCCTTGAGGGACCACCCCGCCCTTCGGGCCCCACTCCAACGGAGGGGAATCGTATGGAAACAAAAAGGGCGCTCTTTGAGCGCTCTTTATGGAAATGGATTCAATCAAAGGTCATTCAACAGGAAACGTTCAAGCGTCGAAACAACCGTCGGTTTCAAAGCCAGATTGCCTGCGACGCTCACTGCCAACAAAATCAGGAACATCGCCACGGGGGTCAGGAAGCCGCGTGTCAGCCAACCGAGACCGATACAGCCGCCGACGAAACCAAAGAGGAGTCCGACCGAAAACAATCCGTTTAGGTTTTGCTTCATCGCTTTCTGAGGGTTGTCCCAGTCAAGCATGGGTCGCTTGATGTCGATGAGCATCTGAATCAGGTTTAAAAAAGAGATGCATAATGACGAACCGATGAAAGCCAGTACCAAATCCCACAAGGGCGCGTCCACGATCATACGCAGCGCGATGGCGGCGGTGATGGGACCCACTTCGCTCATCACGAAAATATGGAGATACTTCGCGGTGAAGATCTCCTTCGCCGAGACCGGGATTGTTTTCAACTCGGTCAGCATCCTTCCTTCCCGGCTGAGGAAGGTGGAAGAAAGCAGATTCATCCCGCCGGCCAGAATCCCAATCAACGTTCCCAGCGGAAGGAGGTAGGGTTTCAAATCGTTCAAAAACCCGATAATCGCTCCTAAAGAGTCTTGGCTTCCCACGGCGCCCCGCGTGCTGCCGTAGAGGATCAACAGGATCGGGAAGGCCAGAACATTTCCAAACCCGTTGAAGGCAAAGGCGGGAATTCTTAAAAAATACCGCCATTCACGGATGAAAAGCGCTAAAACGGGAGAGCGTTCCCGACGGATCGAACGATCCAAATCCGCTCGGGTTAAGGCGCTTTTTCGGGAAAACTTATCTTGCAACTCCAGATACGAGGCGAGGTAAAATCTGTTAGCCAAAAACAAGGTCAACAAGAACCCCCCGACTGTTACCAGAAGGAAGAGGCCCAACCAACCCAAACTGACGACTCCTTTCCCGCTGACGGCGCGATAGGCCCAAATCGCGGGGGGATAGACCGAAAGGCTTTTAGAGATAAGGTTCTGCGGATTCTCCAGGAACTGTTTGAAGGCCTCTTCAGACAGTTCCCCCGACATACCGCGATTAGTCAGAAAGACGTTGAAGACCAACATTCCCGCGACGAACAGCACGCTGACGCCGAACAGGAGAAAATCGCGGTGTTTCCCGAAACGGACGATCCGAGATAAGGGCAGTATGACGATGGTCTCCAGCAGGATCGGGATGATCTGGGCGCTGAAGAAGATCAGCAAACCGGAAATCCAGTACTCCCAGCCCCCTCCGATACGGATGCCCAAATAGAGGTAAGGAAAGAGCAGGCCAATGAAGGAGATCCACAACTGGTCGACAACGATTAAAGAGATTTTTGCGGCCAGGATTTCCCCTGGTTTTAATGGTAACGAGACCAGCAAGGGAAGATCTTTGGAGAAAAAGAACACACTGATAATCAAAAGCAGGCCGATAACGAAACCAAAGACGCTACAGATCATAAAGAAATAGGCGTAAACCATCTCCGGAATGTTCATTTGGGAGTATACCGCAATCATTTGATCGAGAAGAGCCTTGAACAAAGGGGATAGAGTAGCGATCATGAAGACCGCGATTCCGATCAGTAAAAACGGTTCCCACAGGTCCCTGCGTTCGACAAAGTATCTTTGACGTTTCCGGCTGAATCCGTAATGCTCATTCAGAAGCGTCCAGGTAAGAGAAATCCATCTGTTCCGCCTCACTGCCCGTCACCTCCAAAAATACCTGCTCCAGCGTGGCTTCGCCTTTTGTCTTTTTCAGTTCCTCTATCGTTCCGGTAAACAGGAGTTTTCCTTGATGTATGATGCCTATCCGATCGCACACCTTCTCGGCGATTTCCATCAAGTGGGTGGAAAAGAACACGGTGTTCCCGTTTTCGACGTGGTTCCGCATCATCTTCTTCAATAAGAAGGCGGACTCCGGATCCAGTCCCGTGAGGGGTTCATCCAGTATCCAAAGTTCTGGCTGATGCAGCAGCGCGGCGATGAGAGACAGTTTTTGCTTCATGCCGTGAGAATAGCCGGATACGATGTCTTGCAGCGCATTCTGCAACTTAAAGAGGGCGGAAAGTTTTTCAACCCGTTCTCGCCGTTTTTGCAATGAGACGCCATAGATATCGGCGATGAAGTCCAGATACTCGATGCCTTTGATCTTTTCCATCAGGACCGGTTCGTCCGGAACATAACCGATCTTTAATTTCGCCGCGATGGTCTCTTGCAGAATGTCTTTCCCCCCGATTGAGATCGAACCTTCCGAGGGCTTGAGCAAACCGACGATCATCTTGATTGTGGTGGTCTTTCCGGCGCCATTGGGCCCCAGGAATCCGAAGATTTCTCCCTGTTTCACCGATAAAGACAGATCATCGACGGCTTTAAAATTCTTACCGTAGATCTTTGTTAAACGCTTGATGTTCAGCATGTTCCTCTCCTTCCTAAAACTCTTTCTTTTCGAATAGAATAGAAGCAGCCCAAACAAGAGCCGTTCCAATCGTCATCATTCCCAACGAATAGGCCCAGTCGACCCTTCCCGTCATCAGAACGGAAGTCCCAAGGAGGTACGGATACGGGTTAATCCACGACACCGGCGGATACAGACTTGCCATCGGGAGAGCCAAGGCAAACAGGATCCCCCACAAGACCGGTTTTACCTGGTCCCGAAAGACGACGGACAAGAAAACAAAGAACCCGAAGAAAAACCAGGAGCCTAACGCTTGCTGCGCAAGGATTAGAAAACTGTATCTAAAACCCGTGGAAAAGCCGGCCAGATTCATAAACGCCGGCGCCGCGAACGAGAATGTGACCAGTAGGGAGAGAATGGCCAAGAAGGACGCCGACACTTTATTCCAGAAGATCTTGCCTCGGGAGAAACGGGCCAGCAGGAAGTACAACGTCTTCTTCTCCTCTTCGCGGCTGAAAAGGGGAAAAACCAGCAGGAGCAGGCAGAGAGGCAGGAATTGACCCATATTCTTCCCTTGCCACTGGGAGAGCAGATAGAACTCGTCATCCGCTTCCAGGCGGCTCAACGCCGACATATCCCCGATGACGTTTTTTAAGAATTCGGGCAATTGGGCGAGTTCCTGGTTCGAGACGCCGATCAGCTCGCCGATGTAAGGACGCAGCGCGATGGTGCCGACAAGCAGCAGGCCAAAGACAATGAAGAAAACCAGAACGCGGCATCGGATATCTGCAATCTCTTTGCTAAACATCCCGATTCCCCCTTATCGTTAACTGGAAGAAGGATTCGAGGGTGGGAATCTCGCAGAAGCAATCCTTTTCCTTATTCCAAAGCGCGATCGCTTCTTCGGCGTCGGTCAAGACCGTGACCTGATTCCGGGAGAAGGTTGCGATGACGTTCTCCGGCGCTTTCTGCCTTCCCCAGGCTTCACTGGAAAACGTGTACACGCGGTACTTCTCTTTCAGGCCGTCCAAGGTGCCGTTGAAGACGATGAATCCTTTCCGGAGGATAGAAAAGGTATCGGCGATTCTCTCCACTTCGGGTATGATATGGGAGGTATAGAGAACGGTCTTTCCTTCGATAACCTTTTTCCGGATGATCTCCAAGACATCATCCCGTTTGATCGGATCCAACCCGGAGGTCGGCTCGTCCAAAACGATGTAATCTGAGTCCGTACTGAAGGCTAAACTGAGATAAAGGGCCGTTTTCATCCCCAAAGAGAAACTATGGATTCTTTTCTTCATTGGCAGATCGAAGTAATCGAAGTATTCCTGAACTTCTTCCCGGTTGAGGCGCGCATCCATTTTCGGACATATCTTGAGCGTTTCGGAAAGCGTCCAATGCTCATAAGACCGTTTTTCCTCGGGCACGAAAACGACGCTTTCTCGTTTTTGCCCAATCGGCTTTCCGTCCCAGCGGATCGCGCCTTCATAAGAGATAAACCCCAAGGCCGCTTTCAGAGATGTGGTCTTTCCGGCGCCATTGGGCCCCAGAAAGGCATGGACGCACCCCTTCGGAATGTGCAAGGATATGCCGTTAACGGCTTGAACACCATTCGGATAAGTTTTTTTCACATTCTCGAATAGAAGCCCTTCCGCTAAATTGATTCCCATACTTTCGCCACCACCTTCGCAAACTCTTGGAATTGGATACCCGTTTTTTTAAGCTTCGTCATCGTCAACAACAACTCTCCCGCCAATTCTTCGATCAAAGATTGCCTCACGATATCGGCGGGAACGATGACGATGTTTCCGATCCCTTGTTTGGGCAAAATGATTCCTTCCTGCTCCAAATCGCGGTACGCCCTGGCCACTGTGTTCGGATTGATCTTCAATTCTTGAGCCATCTCGCGTATGGAAGGCAAGGTGTCATTTTCTTTCAAGCGGCCGGTGACAATGGCCTCTTTGACGCTAATCTTTATTTGTTGATAGGCCGGCGCGGAAGAACGGATATCGATGGGCATCCACAATCGTCTCACCTCTATTATCTGTATTATAACAAATAGTACAGTAGTTGTCAAGCGGACCCGTTCATTCCGGCAAGCGGTCTAGGAAACACGTATCAGGAGTACATTAAAGTGAATTATACTGAGATATACCGCTAAAAATGGAATATAAGCAAGATATAGGTATATAAATGGTTATTATCTGGTATTGATGAATATAATCTCGATATTTGGCGGTTGATAATAGAGGCAGTTTTTTGTAGAATACGTTAGCAATCAAACTATAAGAGTGCTAATTTTAGGAGGTGTTTTTCATGATGATTAAACCTTTAGGGGACAGAGTCCTTATTAAACCCTTGAAAGAAGAAACCAGAACCGTAGGCGGAATCGTGCTGCCTGATACCAGCAAAGAAAAACCGATCAAAGCCGAAGTCATCGCGTTGGGAAAACTCGAGGAAGAAGCGCTGAGCATCGGCGATCACGTGATCTTTTCCAAGTATTCCGGTACAGAACTAAAGATGGACAACGAAGAGTATATACTCATCGATGCCAAAGATATTTTAGCCATTATCGAACGGTAATCGGGGAGAGATCGATATGCCAAAGATGATGAAGTTCGATGAAGAAGCCAGAAGAGCCCTCGAAAAAGGGATGAATGTTCTGGCGGATGCCGTGAAGATTACATTGGGACCAAGAGGCCGCAATGTCATCTTAGAGAAAAGCTGGGGAAGCCCCACGATCACAAATGACGGCGTTTCCATCGCCAAAGAGATCGAGCTCGAAGACAAATTTGAAAACCTCGGGGCCCAATTGCTGAAGGAAGTCGCTTCCAAAACCAATGACATTGCCGGTGACGGCACGACGACCGCGACCGTTTTAGCCCAAGCGATGGCCAAAGAGGGACTGAAGAACATCGCCGCCGGAACGAACCCGATGGTGATGAAGAAAGGAATTCAGAGAGCGAGCGATGCGGCCGTAGAGTATATTAAGAAAACGAGCAAGAAATTAAAAACCAAAGAAGACATCGAACACGTTGCCTCGATCAGCGCGAATAATGATCCCGAAACCGGGAAGCTCATCGCGAATGCGATGGACAAAGTGGGCGAAGACGGCGTTATCACCGTTGAGGATTCGAAAACGATGGAAACCTTCGTAGACTTTGCCGAAGGAATGAAGTTCGACCGGGGGTATATCTCTCCCTATTTCTGCACGAATATGGAAAAGATGGAAGTCGAGCTCAAAGAACCTTATATCCTGATTACCGACAAAAAGATTTCCGCCGTTCAACCGATCATTCCGGTTTTGGAAAAGATCGCCCAGAGCGGAAAACCTCTCTTAATTATATCCGAAGATGTCGAGGGCGAAGCGCTGACCACCCTGGTTCTGAACAAACTAAAAGGGACTTTAGTTTCCGCTGCGGTTAAAGCGCCCGGATTCGGAGACCGCCGGAAAGCGATGCTTCAAGATATCGCCATACTGACCGGCGGCACGCTGATCAGCGAAGAAATCGGCCTGACTCTTGAGAACGTCACCACGGGAGATCTTGGAGAAGCCGGAATGATTCGTATCAAGAAGGACGATACCATCATTATCGATGGGAAAGGCCAGAAACCCGATATCCAAGCCCGCATTATCCAAATTAAAAAGCAAATCGCCGAGACGACCTCCGAATATGATAAAGAAAACCTTCAAGAGAGAATGTCCAAACTCAGCGGCGGCGTAGGCGTCATCAAAGTCGGCGCGGCTACGGAGACGGAACTTAAAGAGAAGAAGCACCGCATAGAAGACGCCCTCAGCGCGACCCGAGCGGCCGTTGAGGAAGGCGTTGTAACCGGCGGCGGCGTGACATTGCTGCACGCGAAGAAGGCAGTCGCGGAACTGATCACCACCTTGACGATTCCAGAAGAAAAAGTTGGCGCAACGCTCGTCGCAAAAGCCCTCGAAGCCCCGATTCGCCAAATCGTCGAAAACGCGGGGGTAGACGGTTCGATCATCATCGATAAGATTCTGAACCAAACCAACCCCGATTTCGGTTATGACGCGTTGAAGAACGAATACTCCGATTTGATGGCCGCGGGCATTATCGATCCGACGAAAGTGACCCGAAGCGCGCTTCAAAATGCCACTTCGATTGTGTCCTTATTACTCACCACGGAGGTCTTGATCGTCGATAAACCTGAACCCAAGACGCCTCCGGCGCCTCCCGCTCCGGATTACGACTATTAAGAAAGCCCCCCCCGAACGGGGGGGTTTTATTTGGCGGCGCAGAGGCCATCAACCGAGATGGATTCTGTGCTATAATTCTCAAACAACTCAGCAAACAGGAGGGAAAAAGATGAGAAAACGCACAACAATTTTACTTGTGGGTCTTTTGGTACTCGTAACGGCTCTCTGGGCAGCGCCTCAGCACCTAACTATTCTTCACGTCAATGACACGCACGGGCACGCCTGGCAGTACAGCATCACCGATAACAGCAACATCGGCGGTTTCGCGGCGATCGCCACGCTCGTCGATCAAATCAAAGCCGAAGTGGAGGGTCAAGGCGGTTCCGTGTTAGTACTCCACGCCGGAGATATCAATACCGGCGTTCCCGAATCTGATCAACTCGACGCGATACCCGATATCGTTGGTATGAACATGGTGCCGTTCGATGCGATGGCTCTCGGAAACCACGAATTCGACAAAGATGGCGCCGTCTTAGCCAAACAGATCAAAGCCATGAAGTTCCCCGCCTTGAGCGCCAATATTATGAAGAAAACCGGAGAACACGCTTTTACCCCTTACGTGATTAAGGAATTGAACGGATTGAAAGTCGCGATCTACGGATTAAGCACGGAAGCGATCACCGTTCTCGAACCGATTTATATCGAAGATTACGTTTTTAAGAGCGCGATTGAGGTTTCTAAAGCGCTGGTTCCGGAACTCAACCAACAGGCGGACATCGTCATCGCTTTAGTCCACCTCGGTTACGGCGAGCCGCTAACCGGCTCTACTTCTTCCGATATGCTGGCCCAAGCCGTAGACGGTATTGATGTCATCGTGGACGGCCACAGCCATACGTTATTCACTCAAGCGCCGGTTTACGGTGATACCATCCTCGTGCAGGCTGGGGAATGGGGCAAATACGTCGGTCGATTGGATCTGTGGATCGAAGACGGCGAGATTATCGATTGGGAATGGGAAGCGATCCCGGTGAACTTGAAATATATCGCGGGAAAAGACGCCAACAATAAGAACATTTACGACTTCGTTGGCGAGCCTATCGAACAGAACCCAAGAGTGTTGGCTGCGATGGAATATTTCTATAATCTTGGCGGAGAGAAGTTGAACGAAGTCATTGGAAAGACCTCGATTCTTTTAGACGGGGAACGCAACAACGTACGGTCGAAAGCGACCAATCTGGCGAACCTGTTGAGCGATGCGATGATTTGGAAGAGTCTTGCCGATTTCGCGATCGCCAACGGCGGTGGCATTCGCGCTTCGATCAAAGCCGGCGACATCACCTACCGCGCCACCCAGGGCAACCGCGACTGGTACGCGGCCGCCCTCGGTCGCATGGAGGCCGATCCCTATTTCGTCCAGGAATCCATGTTCGTGATCGAGCAGACCCGCGAGATCGTGGCCGCCTTTGACGCCGACCCGGCGAAGGTGGGCCACGTGGTGCAGGG
>CAZMHO010000041.1:8252-12668 GCA_964566085.1 uncultured Thermotogaceae bacterium
GTGTTGAGGCTCCTCAATTTCGCGGCGAATGTCCCCGCGGGTCAAGGCGCCTTCCCGCAGTTCGGCGGCATCGCCTTTACTGTGGAAAATAGCCAAGTGAAAAACGTAACGATTCAGGGTAAAGCCTTGGAAATGGATAAAGTTTACAAAGTGGCGACGAACGATTACATGGCCGGTGGCGGTGACGGTTATACCGTTCTGAAAGACAACAAAGCCAACGGGTATGATACCGGATTCGTTTTAGCCGATGCGCTCATGCTCTACTTCCAATATCTGGGCACCGTTCAGGAGTACGATTCCAGCCAAAGAATGATGAAGAAGTAACTTCAAGCGCGCAACAACCGCTTCGAATCAAAAAGAACCGCTCGCGAAAAGAGCGGTTCTTTTTGATCCTTGCCCCTTGTTTTGTACCGTGCCGTTAACCGGCACATTCATAATACTTCATTATCGAAGCGGAAGAGCGACGATGTACGGTTCGAACCGGGTTTCATACCGGCAGAAAACCAGACCGCTTCCGTCCGGCGTGAAAGCCGGGTAAAACTCATCGAAAGCGTTTTGTGTCAACCGGCCGAAGCGATTATTAACCAGGTCGATATAGAATAGATTGAAATTGCCTTCCGGGTTGGAGGAGAAAACCAGCTTCGTCCCATCCTTGGAAAAACGGACATCGACTTCCTGATAGGGCGTGTTGGTTAAAAAGAATCCGGTTTTACCCAACGGATCGTACAGGTAAAGATCATATTGCGCGGTATCCCGGGCTAATGATATCGCCCAGTAGTCTTCGGCGATATCGAAGGATTGGATACGCGACACATTGGGAGGCAGCGTTTCTGCGCTGGCAGGGGCCCTTCCGTCTATCGGCATTCTGAGCAACCGGTTTTTTTCACTCCAAATGACTTCATTTCCCAAAAGGCGATAACCCGTGACGTCTCCTTCATAGATCCCTTCCCCCGCTTCGCTTAGACTGTCCAGCGAGACCCGGCGAATCTCCCGCGTCCCCTCCAGGCTTTGAAGGTAGTATAAGAACCCGCCGTGACATTGCGGGAAGAATTCCGTTTTTAACGGCAGCTCCACCAGAACGGCTGTTCCCTCCGTCAACGACAAGAGCAAGGGGTTGGCGTTGCCCGTCCGTTTTTCGGTGATATACGCGAAGGTGCGCCCGTCGGAAGAGAAGTGAGGGTATTCGTACAGGAGATCGGATAGCCCGATTCGTTTCTCGATTTGGAAGGAATGACGCAAAAAAAACCATACCAACAGATTTTCGATACATTGCGTCACGCTTTGGGAGAGGGTTAACCGGTCTAATGAGCGGAAGGTGTCTTCTCGAAAAAACAGGTTGCCGTCAATCGTAGCGCGCAGGAAGAGCGATTGGTTCTCTTTCTCGAATTGCAGCAAGAGGATGAGCGCCTTGGCAGAATAGAAAATTCCGGATGCGTTTCTTTCGTACTCGGACGCAAACCCGCTTCGATACTCCTGAATAAACGCAGATTCAGCCTCCGTTAGGATTCCGGCGGTGGAAACCATTACCTGAACCGCTTGCCCGAATAGGTGCGGGCATAGGGCAACCGTTAGCAGCGTTAGGAACAGGTATGGATTTTTAACATATTGGTGGATCCGGAATGTCCCCATGGTATCCCCGCCGTCAGCAACAGGCGATCCCCCTTTTTGGCGAAACCGTATTCCACCGCTTTTTTTTCGGCAATGGCAACCATTTCGTCCGTGTTTTGGGTTCTTTCAACGATAACCGGCCACACTCCCCATACTAAAGCCAAACGGTAGTAGGTGGCGATTTCGGGCGTAATCCCCAAGAGTATGGAGGGGGGTTTGTACTTGGAGATCATGCGAGAGGTTTTCCCGCTGACCGTGGAGGTCACAATGACATCGATCGCCAGTTGGCGGGCAATGTCACAGGTGGCATGGGCGATCGCTTCTTCTGGGTTATCCAGAAAGATCTCTTGAATCAGCGGGTTTTCGATCGGTCGCGTCCGGAAGCTCTCCCAATTTTTCTCGATGACATTGGCGATATTGACCATCATTTGAACCGCCTCCACCGGATACTTGCCCACCGTGGTTTCTGCCGAAAGCATGATCGCGTCTGTGCCGTCCAGTATGGCGTTAGCGATATCAGAAGCCTCTGCCCTTGTCGGGCGGGGGTTTTCTATCATCGACTCAAGCATCTGTGTGGCGGTGATGACGGTTTTGCTTTGCGCGTTCGCCATCGCGATCAGCTTTTTCTGGATGAGCGGCACTTCCTGGGCAGGCACTTCAACGCCTAAGTCACCCCTGGCGACCATGACGCCATCGGCTTTGTAAAGGATGCTGTTGAGGTACCCTAAAGCCTGCTTGGTTTCTATTTTCGCGATGATCGGGATCGACCCAGACCAACGTCGGATTTCATTTCTGCAAAGGTCGATGTCTTCCGGTTTCCTGACGAAAGACTGCGCGATATAGTCGACCTGTTCTTCAACGGCCATACGGATATACCCCTTATCCTTTTCGGTGATCGCTTCCAAACCGATATCCACTCCAGGGACGTTGACCCCTTTCCTTCCAGATAGCGGCCCACCGTTTTCGACGATCGTCGTGATGCGCGTCCCGTCGGTGCTTTGCACTTTCACCTCGATCAGTCCGTCGGCGATCATGAGGGAGTCTCCGGTTTTGACTTCCTTCGGAAGATTTGTATAGGACAAAGAGACGATTCGTTCATCTCCCATGATCTCCTCCGCGGTGAAAGTGAAGATTTGCCCTCTGGAAAGCTGAATCGAACCGGATTGGAACTGCCCGATTCGTATCTTCGGCCCTTCTAAGTCAACGAGGATGCCGATCGGCGCGCGACGCCGCTCACGAATCTGTTTGATCAGACGTATGGTTTGCGTATGATCGGCCATCTTCCCGTGCGAAGTGTTTAGGCGAAAAACGTTCACGCCTGCATCGATCAGGCGCTCAATCATCGCCTCCGAGTTCGAAACAGGTCCGAGCGTGCTGACGATTTTTGTTTTCCTCATCGATCCGCACCGGTTTTTCTAAGAGAGAAGGTAGGAAATATCATATAGATCCATATTCAGTTTCTTTTTCTTCGTGAGGACGTCTGAGAAGGGAACGCGCGCCATTCCTTGGGCCTGTAAACCGATCATAACACCATATTGGCCTTCCATAATGGATTTTACCGCATGGATACCCATTCGAGTGGCGATGATTCGATCGAAAGCGGAAGGGCTCCCCCCTCTCTGAACATGACCTAAAATGGTAATCCGCGTCTCATAACCGATGCGATGCTCAAGGTGCCTCGCGACCGTATAGGCGCTCGCGGCGCCTTCCGCGACGACGATGATCGTGTTGATCTTTCCGCGTTTTCGTTCATCCAGAAGCCTTTCGGCGAGTTTGTCATAATCGATCGGTATCTCCGGAATAACGGCCGCTTCGGCGCCGGTGATGATACCCGCCATCATCGCGATATACCCGCACTCCCGTCCCATGACTTCGACAATGAACGCCCGTTCGTGAGAAGAGGCGGTGTCTTTGAGTTTTTGTATGGCTTCCATTACCGTATTCAAACAAGTGTCCACTCCGATGCTCATATCCGTACCGTAAATATCGTTGTCGATACTTCCGGGGATGCCGACGCATGGAATCCCGTGATCATCGTTCAGCAAGGCGGCCCCTGTCAAGCTGCCGTCTCCGCCGATTACGATCAAGGCTTCAATTCCGTGTTTTCTGAGTTTATCTGCTGCCTCCTGGCGAACTTGGGCGACCTTAAACTCCGGACAACGCGCCGTTCGTAAGATCGTTCCTCCCCGTTCCATCGTTCCGGCGACATCTTTGTAAGTCAATGGGGCGATTTCTTCGTCCAAAATTCCGGCGAAACCGCGAGATACGCCGTACACTTCCAACTCCATTTTTATCCCATATCGTGTGGCCGCGCGCAACGCCGCGTTCATACCGGGCGAATCTCCCCCGCTTGTTAGGATGCCGATTCTCTTGATACCCATACTGCGCCTCCTTCTGAACTGTCTAATATCTTCCTTATCTGATGGATGCATTCGACCGTCAATTCCGGCATTTGCATCAAACGATCGTGTTTCTTCAACGCGATGATATCCATTAGGACGACAAACCCGCGTGTCCCAGGATAAGCGACGTATTCCCGCAAACCGAGAGCTCCAACCATATAGACCGTAAAATCCGCTCGGCTCAATTTTAATTGTTCTTGTAGCGCGGATAAGGCTTTTGCCGTTTGGGCTTTAACGCTCTTCATCGTTTCGTTCTCCGCCATCAAACCATCAAGGTATCGCCTTTCGTAGGCGTACAGGTTATTCCTGACCGCTTCGCGATCCAGCTCCAAGGCGTGGCAATAGCCGGACATAAATTCATGGTTTTCCGAGATATACCGATCCCAAAACATCATCCAGTCCCGCC
>CAZMHO010000041.1:12678-16161 GCA_964566085.1 uncultured Thermotogaceae bacterium
GGTCGTACCGCAATATCTCGAAAAAGTCTCTTGATTTCTCCCTTAATACACTTCTCACCACTGCCGCCCTCGCCTCACTTGTTCTTTCTGCGGAACAACTCAAGAACCAATCGCACTTCGCCTCTACCGATCTGAAGGGTTTCTGCGATATCTTCGGCGCTTTGCCCTTCAGAAGAGAGATTGAGTATTTGGTGTTCTATCGAACTGGACTGCAAATCGAGCTTTTCCGGTGGAACGGGACGAAAGGGTTCCTGTTTTCCCGCTGTCGGAGAGCCGACGTATTCTACCACGTTTTCGGTTTCCTCTTTCTGGGGTTTGGGTTTTTCAAAAAGATGTTCTAAATCTTTTTTTCGCGATCGCTCCAACAGAACCGTTTCTACCTTATACGCTTCAGAAATGACGGAGGTCAGTCTCATGTAGTACTCGTTCGCTTGTTGGATCAACTGGTTCATTTCCTTGATCTTGAGCTCTAAGGTGTTGATTCGCGTAGCAGAAATATGCTGGAATCGATTCACCAATTCCAGCACTCTTTCCTCGAGGTCGGAAATATCCAAATGCGGGGAGGCCTGCTGTTGCTTCATACTGCGCAGGTAAGCAAGAAACGTGACCAAAAGAACCGCCACCGTTATGAGGACGACGCTGACAACGATAACTATTTCCATACAAGGACTACTGGGTATCCTTTAGCTTCTTCTCAATTGCCTCGAGTTTTTCGAAGATTTTGGAAAATTCTTCTTTCGTGACGTACTCCGTTTGTTTGCTCGCCTTTTCTTTGATCTCTTCAGGCATAAATTTCTCGTAGTATTTCTTGGCTTCTTCTTTTGTAATCTTTCCCCTTTCCTGGAGTTCTTCCAAAAGTTCCTGGATTTTTTTCCGGGTATACATAATAAACCCCATCGATAACGAAAGAGGATTCAAACGTTCATCCGCCTCGTTCTTTTGACTGAGATCCTCAAACAGCCGTTGGGCTTCTTCTTGACTAACTTTTCCCTGCTCGACAAGTTTCTCGACATTCTTTTTTAGCGAAGAAACCGCGCCCACACCGAGATAGAAAATATCCTCTAAAAACGCCATACTAACTCCTCCTTTCTCCAAACAAAATACTGTATATGATCGTTGTTCCCAAGATGGCGAGCGCCACATAAGCGATCGTCTGGTTTTTGAAATTATTCAATCCGATCAAGAGCGCCGCGATAATGATCGAAACGGCTAATACGTTGAGTGACTTCCGCATCCCGTCGATCTTTCTTTCGATTTTCGGAGAGTCGAGTTCCAAGTTTAGTCTTCCCGAATCGAATAGTTTCGAGAGCTGCTGAATCTTTCTCGGTATCATCAACGCGCTCCACAAAAGCTCTTCCTGAGAGGCGTTCAACCGATCCGCCAACAAACTCATCCAACGTTGATTGAGATAGGTTTCCATAAAAAGGATCGCGTTGAACGAAGGATCCATTTTTCGTGCGATGCCCTCGATCTCAAGGATAACCTTTCCCATTAACAGCAACTGTCCCGGTATTTTGATTTTGTACTTCCGGATGATGCGAAACTCGTCTAACAACAAATCGCTCAACTTGAAGTCAGAGAGAGGCTTACCGTAGTACTTCGCAAACATCGCGCGGATTTCTGCCAGAAACCGGTCTTCGTTTTTTAGCGGGAAGTTCTCCAGCAGTATTTGAGAGAGGAGCAAAGCGTCCCGTTTCGTCAGCGCTATGATCATTTCCAACAGGAAACGCCGCGTATGCCGGTCAATGACGTTGACTTGTCCGAAATCCAAAAAATACAGCTTTCCCGATCGCGTGACGATCAGGTTTCCGGGATGGGGATCCGCGTGCAGGAACCCTAAGATAAAGCATTGCTGGAACAGGCTATCCGCGCCCGCGTTAATCAGCGACCTTTTATCCACGGGAAAGGGCAGTGCATCCCCCGGCAACTGCAACAGCTCCGAAAACCTCAAACCCGGTACGTATTCCATCACCAAGACATCTTCATGGCAAAGATCGCGATAGGGTTCCGGAGAACCAATCTTGTCATTCATCCTGAAAAAACGGGCGAACTGCTCCAATGCGGCGGCTTCATTCAGGAAGTTCAATTCCCGACGAATCGATCTCCCGAAATCTTGGATCAATCCGGATAGGTCAAAGTCCTTAAAAAACGGGAAATGCTGAGAAAACTGCGCGATCGCCATCAAAAGGGCAACGTCATCGGTGACCGTTTCCATCGCCTGCGGTCGCCTAACCTTTACAACCGCTTCCTTTCCGTCCAGCAGCAAAGCCCGGTGTACTTGGGCGATCGAAGCCGCGGCCAGGGGTTTCTCCTGAATATACAAAAACACTTTCTGCCGGTCGCCGTAACGCTCGTCTAAAATGGCGCAAAACCTGTCGAAGGAGATAGGCGGCACATCGTCCTGCAGTTTCACCAGCTCTTGGATGATATCGAGCGGCAACAGGTCATAGCGTGTAGACAGCATCTGTCCCAGTTTTATGAAGGTTGGCCCTAACTCTTCAAGCAGTTTTCTCACTCTTATCCCGCGATCTTGGGGATGCTTCTTCACATTCAAGCGGCTGAACAGGTAAGAAAACCCATATTTGGAGATGAGTTCCATGATTTCAAAGAACCTGCCGCGCCCTGTTTTGCCTGTTCTCCTCATGAATGCCACCCTTCCCGAAGAGAGCTCGGATTGCAAAATTATACCACGAAGCAAGGCTTTCCCCAAACCGATTATCCTTGCGCATGCCATTCGCGAATCCTCTCGGAGGGTTTTCGAAATTTTCCCCTTTCTCACAACGGCGCGCCGTCCGACGATAGAAAAAAATGTTGGGGAGCGGCGAAAGTGGGAGTTGAAAGGGTATCATTTGTGATATAATAAAAAACCTTAGGGACTACGTATCGGCGAGGGTGTGAGGTTGATGAAAAAGGTATTTACGATCGTTGTAGCCGTTTTCTTTATATTAGTGGGCGTTCTTGGGTTATTGTCGTCTCTTACGTCTTTTTCGATCGATTGGAGTTTTTTGGGAGCGGCAATACCGTTGCTTATCGGCATTTTCTTTGAAGTGCAATACTTTTCGGAGAGGAAGGAACCGGGTATTCTCGTTCCGGGCGGTATTCTAACGGTTATCGGAGTATTGGTCCTGTTGGAGCACTTTTTTGGAGACGGGTTGAGCGAGTATATCTGGCCTTTCTATATATTAGCGCCGGCGGTGGGGCTATTCCAGTTCTATTGGTTCGGAAAAAGGGATCGGGCGTTGCTGGTTCCGGTATCCATCCTTTCTGTCGTCTGTTTGATTTCTTTAATGATCGCCTTATACAAAATCCCGCCGTTTTCTTTCATCCTTCCGATCTTATTACTGGCGATCGGGTGTTATCTGCTTTACGTGTACTTAAGAAAGGGGAGAAAATCATGAAGAAACCTATCGCAGCTCTGCTTTTCACAGTGCTATGCATGCTATCCTCCGCCGTCCTTTTCGCGACGGTTTCGGTAGACGTTTT
>CAZMHO010000042.1:0-1642 GCA_964566085.1 uncultured Thermotogaceae bacterium
CTATGAGTCATGGCGCGTTCATTCTTCGCGTTTCTTTCTTGGATTATCCCGGATCGCTCGGCAAGGTCGAACCGTCTACTTCGTCTGCGCCGATCTCGATCCCGCCTCCGATCGGACGAGTTTGTTTGTCAAAGTCATCGAAAACCTCTTCCAACGCCACCCCCATGTCTATGACTGAGGGGAGGTTGCGGCGCAAATGCAGATTTCCGGCTAAAGGGTTTATGAACCAATCCGGCAAGGCATCCGAATTATTGTCGGAAATGATTCCAGTTGCTCCATCACGGACTCGGAGCGCTCGATTTGTAAGATTATTGATGATTCGCGCGTTTGTCGTATCCGGGAACCGAATTTCGATCGCGTTCGGGTAATCCGACAGCAGAAGAATCGTATTATTGTAGATGTGTACCTCCGGGGCGCTTTCAGCGGCGATTCCAACATCGGCGTATCCTTTAAGGTTGTCATGGAAAATCATATTGTTTCGGATGATTCCGCTCCAGTGTCCGCGATCCCCTAACCCAAATCCGATACCGCGGTCGCAGTTGATGATGATATTCCGTTCCACAAGGGTGTCGCGAGAATCGCTCCAGAAATGAATGGCGAACTCCGCCGGGGCGAATTCCGGGCTTCGGATGTTTTTGAATACGCAATCCCGTACGATCCAATTTCTCGCATTGTGTGCGTCCACGCCTCCGATGTACCATTGGGGACCCGACGCGGCCGTGTATTCGAACAAACAGTCTTCGACGCGGCCGTCTCGCGCGATGTTTTCGACATGGTTCGGATCGTAGGATACTTTCAGCATTTGCTCGCCGGTGTCGCGGATGACGCAGTTGGCCAATAGGAATCCGACGTTCCCCAACTCCCCCTGGACCTGTACCGCGTGTGTGAGGACCCTTTGAAGCGTGAGGTTTTTTATGGACACGTAATGGCCGCGAACCAAAAAAATGTGATTCGTCCCGTCCGACATGCTTTCTCCTTGCAAGACAGTTTCGGAGGGAGACCCCGCGCCTTCGACCGTTATCCCGTCCACATCCAGAATGATGGAATTTTCAACGGAATATACGCCTCTTTGGAGAATGATTCGTTTCGGGCCTCCTGTTCTCGCCCGGTCGATTGCATTTCGAAGCCCTTCTATGGAGGTGACGACAATAGAAGCTTCTGAGACGGTCGAGACCGTGGTAAAGCCCCACACAGGGCTGGCGACAAGAAGTTCTTCATTGTCGAAAAGTTGGACTTTCCAATAGTACGGAGTGCTGGGCAGCAGCGGCGCATCCGGTTGCCATACCGTTGCAATCTTATCCTGTTGCACCATGGTTTCGAGCGGAAGGTGATCGTCAAAAAAAACCGTATAGTGAAAAGCCCCAGGTTTCGGCGCGCGATGGTTTTGTAACGGAAGGATTTCCCAAGTAAGCGCGGTATTCGTCGAAATTTGCGTCGCCTGATCGGCTGGAAACACAGCGCGGATTTGCCAATGCTCTCCCTCCGGAGGAAAAGGGCCGGTCGAGCAACTTATAAACAGAATGCTGATCGTAAAGAGTACAAAAAAGGCTCGTATCATTCTCGCGCCTCCCTTTATCAATCGTAATCTCGGTTGTTTTGCAGTCTTCAGCGGAACGAGCGGCTATCGCGATCATTTTCGGTC
>CAZMHO010000042.1:1652-15713 GCA_964566085.1 uncultured Thermotogaceae bacterium
ACCGGTTTTTCCTCTTCCAGATGCTAATGGCGCGTGAGTGGCTTGACGGTAGCGTTAAAGGTTTTGCTACTCGAGGCGTTTGGTCGGCAAAGAGAAATGGAACACGGATCCCTTTCCTTCCTCGCTCTCCACACCAAGCTGCCCCCCGTGTTTAGCGACAAATTCTTTGCATAAAATCAATCCCAACCCAGTCCCACGTTCTTTTTCAGTGCCTAATGTAGAACCGATCCGGTCGATGCTGAATAATTCGGTAATCCGATCGGCCGCAATTCCGACGCCATTATCCGTTACGGAAATAACGATTTCATCTTGTCGCTGTTTGGTTGATAGAATAATCTCTCCGCTTTTGTTCGTAAACTTGATGGCGTTCGAAATGAGATTTCTCAAAATCGCGCTGATCATCTGTTTATCCGCAATAACAGAGAGATCGTCGTCGAAGTCATTTCTTAATGTTATCGATTTTTGCAATGCAATACACTCAAAGACCTGTGTCATTTCTCGCAGTATTTTCGAGATATTCAAAGGTTTCGGTTCGAATTCCATCTTATTCGTTTGCAATCTTGACCATTCGAGAAGGTTTTTGACGAGATTGTAGGCATGCTCACAGGAGCGTTCCAACACTTTGGCATCTTCTTCGATGCTATCAAAATCCCGTTCTTCGATTTGAGATACAAGGAGTTGGCTCAAACCGAGCAATCCACTAAAAGGGCTTAAGAGGTCATGGGAAATGATCGAGAAAAACTTGTCTTTCTTTGCGATAAGGTCTTCCAATTCTTGGTTTTGATGTTGGATTCTTTCCTCCATAAGCTTGCGTTCGGTGAGGTCTACGTGGGTACCTACCAATCGAACCGGACGCCCCGTTTCGTCTCGGACTACTCCGCCGCGTGAAAGCACGGGAACCCAGTGGCCGTCTTTGTGCCGCATCCGCATTTCGACGGACAATCGGTCGCTTCGGTCGGCAAGAAAGTCTTCGACAGCCATTAGCGCTCGTTTTCCATCTTCGGAATCCGTCAGCCGACGCCATTCGGACAGGTCGTCGCGGATTTCTTCCTCCGAAAAACCGAGCATGGCTTTCCATTCGGGCGAGAACCGCACGATATTCGTTCTCAGGTCCCAATCCCAAACCCCGTCGCTGGCGCCGCGCAAAGCCAACATAAACCGCTCTTCGCTTTCGCGCAGGGCTTGTTCCGCCCTTTTTCGCTCCGAAATATCCAGCATCGCGCCTATCATGCGAACGGCTGCTCCCCGCTCGTCGCGAACGACATACCCCCGATCGAACACAAACGCATAAGTACCGTCGGTTTTCAAGAAACGGTATTCCTCCTGCCAGACGTTAAGTTCAGGATTGTTTACGACATTAAAAAAAGATTCGTGTACCCTTTCCCGATCGTCCGCATGCACTCTCTCGACCCACCAATGCGCGTTTACCGGGCGCTCGACAATCTCGGTCCATCCAAAGACCTTTTTGCCTGATTCATTCCATTGTTGAGTGTCATTGATCACATCCCAATCCCAAATCACGTCATTCGTCGCCTTGTTCGCCAGGAGTAACCGCTGCATCGTCTCTTTTTGCGATTCTTCGGCGCGTTTCCTTTCGGTAATGTCAATCCCCGAACTTAACGCGCCGGTGATTTTTCCTCCGGAATCTCGCAGATAATTATTACTCCAAGCGATCGTGAAACGCTCTCCTTTGGCTGTGATTACTTCATTTTCGAAGGATTTTACGAGAGGCAATTCCCCTTTCATGATCTTCTGGAATACAGGGAAGACTCGTTCAGTCGCTTCCGGTTCGGGCAAAATGGTTTTAAACCAATTCTTTCCGAGAATTTTCTCTTCCTCGTAACCCAGTAATTCTTGTCCGTATCGGTTGAGCATCAAAATATCCCCATTTTGATCCAAAGCGACGAGGATTGCGTTCGCGGTGTCCAGGTAACTTTGCGTCAGCCGCTTTTCTTCCAAAAGCCGCTCCTCTGCCCTTTTGCGTTCTGTGACATCAAAAAGGTAACCGTAATAATACAAGATTCCACCGCGCCGATCACGGATCGGACAGGTAAAGTCATGCAACCAGCGATATCCCCCATCGGCGTTCACAAGGCGGTATTCCTGCTCATAGTGAGAGGCGCCTGTATCTATAAAGGCCTTCACTTCTTCGATTACCCGTCGGGAATCATCCGGATGGATCAGATTGGCGTACTGTATTCTTCCTGAAAGAAAATCTTCCCGGGAATAACCAAGTATGCTTTCCACATTCGGTGAAGCGTAATCGATCGGCCACCCTTCGGTAGCCTGCCATTTGATTACTGCAACCGGGCCGCCCGAAAAAACCTGCCTCTCTTCCAACCGATTGTATTCCGCGAGCGCGGCCATTGCAGCAGCCGAGACGATCACGGCCATACCTTTTTCCAACGGTAAGGCGCACATCTCGAATTCAACGATCCCCTCGCCGGAATCGCGTTTAATGATGAAAGTTTTAGCATTCCCAGTCTGAATGACTTCCCGGAAAGCTTCTTCCGCTTCACCAATTTCCGGAAAGTTCGGAAATATCTCTGTAAGCGGTTTGCCGATTGCTAAACGTGAGGGAACGCCCGCGAATGTTTCACAAGCTTTGTTCCAGAAGGTACAAATCAAGCGATCATCCGTCGTGAAACAGAGGTCAGAGACCGCATTAGCAAACTCGGCGATTTTTGATCGATTTTCACTTTCGAGTTTTTTGTATTTGGTTACGTCCGTGATAATCACAGCGAAAAACTGCGCTTCCGGCGAACAAACATATACTCTCAACCACTTATCGGAAGCCTCGAAATAGCGCTCAAACTCCCTCTCTTTGCCTTCAAGAGCGAGCTGACCAAAACACATGATCCAATCAAACTCGTTCTTCTCGACTTCGGGTATTGCCGCCCCGGCCGCGCGGTTAAGCAGATTCGCAACTTTGTAACCGGTGAGCGTTTCGTAAGTGGCATTGGCTTCCAATAACTCATAGTCAATCGGTTTTCCGGAATCGTCGAGAAGAATTCGATGATAAGTGTATCCGAAAACCGGGTTATTCATTACCGGATTAAAAGGGCTCTTCATCCTCCTAACCTCCATCTGTCGAACAACATAGGCCTCACTCGCGGGTTGAAGCGATTCTATCGCGCAATTCGATATCTCGAAGTGTCTTGTGAATCTATTGTACCACGGTTGTCACCTTTTAACCGAGCAATCGGTAGCGGTCGTAGCCTTTCGAGACGTGATCACCCGTTTAGGAGCGATAAAACCGTTCTTACCAAGGCGTAGAAGGAGCTCCAAGACGGTTGCTCGTATCGATTTCTTTACGCTGGGTCGCGCGTTTTTTCCAAACCGAATGAGCCGGATTCCATTCATTGGCGGCACCCGACGGGTTGACTCTTACTGAAAGATGAGGTATAATCATATTGTCAGACGTCCGACAATCGGTTGATGTAGGAGTGATGTACGGTTGGATTCGATAAAGAAGATCGAGCGAAAACACAATTCCATCATGCATGAAGCTTGGATGGAACTGAGAGAGATGATCCTCTCCGGAGTGCTCGCGCAAGGAGAGCGGCTACCTTCGGAAACGGAGCTCGCGCAAGAAATGGGGATCAGCCGCAGCTCTTTACGCGAAGCGATCGGAAACCTGGAACGTGAGGGATTGCTTATCAAAAAGCAGGGCATCGGAACCTTTGTTACCAGCCAGTCTCCTATCATTCGGGGAGGTATCGAAAGACTGACCGGTGTGATGGATTTCGTGAAAGCCAACGGATACGAAGCCCAAAGCCGTTTGATTTCCTTCAACGCGTCAGTTGCGGAATCCTCTCTCATCAGTCTCTTAAACCTTTCTCCCGGGAGTATCGTGTATAACTTGACGACGATAAAACTCGCTTCAGAAGTTCCGGTAGCATTATGCGTCGATTCTATCCCCGAAGCCGTTCTAAAGATTCCGGTTAAGCCAGAAAACCTTCAATATTCCTTGTTTGAAGGATTAAAAAAAGACCACGGCATCGAAATTTTCTACGCGGAAGCGGAAATCATACCCATGGTATCGGATCAGACGATTTCTTCGAAATTAAAGATTCCTGAAGGTGAAGCCGTTCTCTTGCTTTCACAGATTCACTTCGATAAGGATAACAAGAAAATCCTCTACTCTAAAAGTTATTTTCCGTCCGGGAAATTTACGTTCAGGCTTATTCGAAAACGATGATCGTTAAAAAAACAGGAGGTGTTTTCGTTGAGAAAAGCGGTTTTTGCGGGGTTACTGTTGTTTGCGACTTTATTATCAGCCGCGTCTCTTGAAGTGCTATGGATGGGTTGGCCGAAAGATCAGGTGATGCCTTTGATCGAGGAATTCGAGAAGCAAAACCCGGGTATCGATGTAGACATTCAGCTTGTACCCTTTGGGCAATTGTTTCAGACGATCGAAGTCAGGCTGTCTTCCGGGGACGGGACACCGGACGTATACATCGTTGATGGTCCAAATACAGCTTCTTACGCTGCAAGGGGCTTCCTTCTCCCCTTAGACGGTCACTTTTCCCCTGATGAGAAAGCCTCGTGGTTTTCTTCCTCTATCGCGGCCGGAAGTTACAAAGGGAAATTTTACTCGGTACCTTACGGAACCTCTTCCGCAGGGTTGTTTTTCAATAAGGAGATATTTGAACAATACGGCGTTCCGTTGCCCGAAGAAAGCATAGGGGCCAGAATGACCTGGGATGAAGTGGCCGAGTTAGCCAGAAAATTAACCGTCGATACCAACAATGATGGCCGTCCCGATATTTGGGGGCTTGTCATAGAGCAGATCGACAGACCGTATCTTCTATTTCCGCTCGCGCAATCTTTAGGCGCGGAGGTTTTGTCTCCGGACGGACTCACCTCCGCTGGGTACATCACTTCTCCGAAGTTCGTCGAGGCAGCGACATTTTATTGGAAATTGTTCAATGAGTGGAAGGTTTCGCCTCAAGGAGTCAACGACTCCGCGATCGCGCGAGAGTATTTCGGAACGGGGAAAGCGGCGATGCTGCTGGGTAACGAATGGAATATCGTGCGCATGGCAAAGTATCCTTCTGTCCGATTCGGGTTGTCTCCCTATCCGATCTTTGCGGGGGGAAAAGCCGTGACCCCAACCGGAAGCTGGCATGTCGGCATTAATTCCAAAACGAAAAAACAAGAGCTGGCTTTGAAGTTCGTCAAATACATCACTGGCAAAGAAGCCGTCATCCAATGGTATAAGGCGAATGGCGTCGCTCCGGCAAGACCCGATGTTTACAACGCTCTTCCCGAGGTCTTCATGCACCCGATGTGGCAGATGTTCCTTCAAGAGATGCAAACGACGGCAGTAACCAGACCCTTAACTCCAGGCTATTCGCAGTATGAGTTAATCTTAAGGGAGGCGTTCAACGCGATCCACTTCGGAGCGGAACCCCAGAAAACACTGGAGGACGCAGCGAAAAAGATTGACCGGGAGTTAAGCAAGTATAAATAGATCGAATTCTCGTCCGTTCTTTTTGCGGTAACAGCCTGTTTGACTCCTTGTTGAAAGGGCGAACGCGTTTCGCCCTTTCTTAGCGCTACGGTTAGGAGAGTCCTTACAAAAAAACGCGTTCCGGTTGGCGAACATTCAGTTGGTGAGTAACCCTATAGAAGACTGCGGGGGTATGGTATGTTTCGGAGCAATAAAGTAGGATGGTTTTTTATTCTTCCCGCTTTCGTGTTTTTAGCGCTTTTCAAGATCGTTCCGATAGGGGTTTCCGTTTTGGAAAGCCTGAAGCAGACAACCTACTCCGGTCGGTCGTATTTTGTTGGGTTTGAAAATTACGCCTACCTCCTCTTCGATGATCCGGCATTCTGGGATTCTTTCTGGATCACGTTGTTCTATTCCGTTATCGTCAATCCGCTGATAATCATCGTATCGCTCTTGATGGCATTATTATTGAACGAGAGTCGATTTTTCACCAAATTTTTCCGAACCGTTTTTTTCTTGCCGACTGCTATCTCTTTCGCAGTCGTATCGGTTATCTGGTCCGTTGTTCTGGACCCCCATTACGGTTTGGCGAATAGCTTTCTGACCCTTTTTGGACTTCCGGCTCAGCCATTTTTCTCTTCTACCGCGCAAGCCTTGGGGTGTCTCGTGTTTCTAAATGTTTGGCGAAGCGCGGGGTATTGGATGATGTACTTTCTCGCGGGTTTGCAAAACATACCGGAAGCGCTTTATCAAGCCGCCGATATTGACGGCGCTTCAGCTTGGAAAAAAACGTGGAAGATTACGCTGCCGCTTTTATCCCGGACGTTTTCTTTTGTTCTCGTCGCGAATACGGCTTTCAATTTTTTAACCTTCGCGCCCGTATATATCATTACGAAAGGCGGACCCCGCGGTTCGACCAATCTGCTGATGTACGAATCGTATAAAAGCGCTTTTGTCAATCTGGATATGGGGCGCGCAAGCGCGATCACGACGATACTCCTGGGGATCATCCTGGTCTTTAGCCTCTTCGAGCTAAAGTGGACGAAAGCCGGTTTCGAGTACTAAGGAGAGCTGGAGATGAGAAGAACAAAAAAAACACTTTCATTAACCGCGGAGTTTATCGTTTTGGCGTTTATCAGCTTGTTTTTTATCCTTCCAATCCTCTGGATCATCGCCTCCGCGCTTCGCCCTTCGGGGCCGTTGTACTCCTATGCCAATCCGCTGACGCTACAGACGTTTTTTCCCGTTTCGATCACCTTCAACAACTTCATTCACATCTTTAGAAACCTACGATTCGGAAGGGCTTTGCTCAACAGTCTCCTGGTAGCGGGGTCAACGATTGTGATGAGCGTGTTGATCTGTTCGATGGCAGGTTTTGGTTTGGCGAAGTTTACTTTCAGAGGGAAGAGGCTGTTTTTTTTCATGGTGCTGATTACCTTTATGGTTCCCTTCGAATCGATCGTCATTCCGCTTTTTGTTCTAATAAGGCAGTTAAAAATCGACAATACTTTTTTTGCGCTCATCTTACCCGCCGCCGGAAACGGGTTGGCGATCTTTCTGTTCCGCCAATTTTTTTCTGAAGTCCCGACGGAGATTCTTGAAGCCGCGAGAATCGACGGGGCTTCGTGGATACGCATCTATCGCAAAATCATCTTGCCCTTGAGCATACCGGCGATCGTGACCGTGATCGTCATGGTCTTTATGTTCCAGTGGAATTCTTTGTTCTGGCCTTTGATCGCGACGCATTCGAGCCGATTCGAAGTGGTGCAGGTCGCGATCGCCTCACACCGGGCAACCGAAGACACGAGCTGGGCGAATCTGTTCAGCTCGGCGATCGCGGGCAGTCTTCCTCCGGTCTTTTTGTTTCTGTTTTTGCAAAAATACTTTGTTCGCGGAATATCGGGAACGGGACTAAAAGGATAAAAAGGAGTGTGCTATTGGTGATAAAAGCAAAAAACCATTTGCAACTAACTGTAGAAAGGTTGCCCGAAACTGTCTTGTTACCCGGTGATCCGGGAAGGATCGATGAAATCGCGGGGTTTTTGGACAAGGTTCATCAGGTAGGAAATCACAGAGGTTACCTGACGATCGTTGGAGAATACCGGGGGATAGAAATCGCCGCTTGCTCCAGTGGCATCGGCGGCCCATCCCTCGAGATTGCAGTTGTGGAACTGAAACGATACGCTGTCCGTCGGATTATTCGCATTGGCACTTCCGGTGGGATCGGCAAAAGCGTTTTACCGGGAGATTTGGTGGTGTTAAATGGCTGCATTCGTTATTCGGGAGCCGCTGATCTTTTCGTTCCGGTAAATTTCCCTGCCATCTCGGATCTCCAGACAGCGTTACTGCTGGAAGAAAACGCAAAAAAGACCGGCGCTTCCGTCCATTGCGGAATCGGCCTGTCGCTTGATTCCTTTTATGCCACAAAAACGCACCTGATAGAGGAAGCGTTTCCGTCAATGATAGAAAAAGACTTAGGTCTTTGGAGAAATGCGGGAGCATTACAATTGGATATGGAAGCCGCTACACTGTTTGTTCTTTCGTCGTTGTTGCACATTCGGGCGGGAGCGATATGCACCGTCGCTTCCAATTTATTCGAGAATCTTCGTCCTGAGACGCCTCCATCGAACGAAAAGGCAATCCTGGCAGCTTGCGAGACAGTGAAAGGGTTATACGATCGCGAGGAAAGAGAGGGGAACCCATGAACGGCGAACGACTCAGCGGAAAGAATGCGATCATCTTCGGCGCGGCAGGCCGTATCGGGAGTTCGGCGGCCCGGTGTTTTTTTGATAACGGGGCTTCGATTTTTCTCGTCGACCGCAACGAAGAAAAATTGCGGCTGTTGGCCGAAACCTTCGAGGATACCGCCCGGTGCCGTTACGTGGCAAAGTCCATCGAAAACGAGCAAGATGCGGAAGCGTTATCGGATTGGGTCGATGCGCAGAGGTCTGTTCCCGACATTTTAGTCAATTGCCCGGCCTACATTTCAAGGGCGCCCTTTTTGTCCTTGCCGATCGAAGAGTTCGATAAACAGATGCATACGAACGTGCGCCTATTACTGCTCGTTTCGAAGGTCATCGGGAGGAAAATGGCCAAAGCGAAAAAGGGGAAGATTATCAACCTCGCATCGATCGGCGGAGTCCGGCCGGAAAAAGAGCACTTGGCCCATTGTGCCGCAAAATCTGCCGTAATCGCGGTTTCGAAGGTGATGGCGTTGGAGCTCGCCGAGCACAATATTCAGGTGAACGTGGTTGCGCCGGGACCAACGGAAACCATTCCTTTCTCTTCTCCCTTCTACACCGCTCACCCGGATGTCCTCAAGAGGATCGAAGAAAGCACCCCCCTCGGGCGCATCGGCCATCCGGAAGACCATACGGGGCTGCTTCTTTTTCTGGCTTCAGAAGAATCCGATTGGATCACCGGACAGGTTATCCTTTCAGACGGAGGATTAGCGTTGCGTTGAAAAAACAATGCCTTTCGATTGCGTTGAGGCTTTTTCTGGTTATCATCGGCTTTTCTATAGCTGCCTGTGGTTTGGTGCTCATGCTGAAGAGCGCTATGGGCATGGGTCCTTGGGGAGCCTTGGAAGTGGGGCTTTCCGGCGCTACCGGGCTTTCTGTTGGCCATATCACGCAGATCATCAGTCTGATACTCATATTTGTTTCTTGGGGATTGGGATTCAAACCCTCCGTCATCACGCTGCTCAACATGTTTTTTATCGGATGGTTTATGGACCTATTCATGAAGGTTATACCCGCCGGAAGTTCGGTATACTTGAACATCCTCCTCTACGCGGCGGGTATCATCGTTTATTCCTTCGGCATCAGTTTTTATCTCTCCGTCTTCTCGAAGAAGGCCGGCCCGAGGGAAAGCGTGATGCTCGCTCTTTCACGAAAACTCAAGATTAGTGTCCGGTTATCGAGGATCCTCATCGACGCCTTCGCTTTACTGCTTGCTTTTCTTTTCAAAGGGCCGATCGGGGTTGGAACGATCATCTTCGCCTTCACTGCCGGGCCGTTAATCCAGCAGTTTATGCGGCTTAAGAGACAGGCAACCTAAAACGCTTCCCTTGTAGCGATCCCTATCGTACGTACTCTTGCCAGACAATCCCGTTTCAACTACCCTCTCGCCTGATTCCTCGAGTTCTTGATGGTGAACCCGCATTTGTCTCTTTCTCCCGAATCTTTTGTTTAACAACCGCGAACGCTCGTAAAAAGAAACGCTTCTAGCCTAAGCGTTAGGGACGTGAAGCGGTCTCCCTCGGAGCGAGAGAGTCCAAAAACCGCGAACTTAGAAGTCAACCTGAAGGTAGTTTTCATAACGCTCTTGTATTTAGGCATGACTTAGGCTATAATTAGTTGCGCACGAGTATGTGATTTCTTTTATTTACAAAAAAACTCCCAGAGGAGGGATTTACGTGAAGAAAACGTTATGGATCCTGGTATTGGTTAGTTTACTCGCGTTAACGGGTTTTTCGGCGACGAAGATTCAGTTCTGGCATGCTATGGGCGGCTGGCGTATTGATATGCTCAATAAGATGGCGCAAGATTTTATGAAACTGAATCCGGATATTGTGGTAGACGTTCAGTATACCGGCAGCTACGATGAAACATTGAACAAACTGGTAGCCGGAATTCAAGCGGGAACGGCGCCCCATGTTGTTCAGAACTTCGAAGTAGGCACACAGAAGATGATCGACGGAGAAGTTGCCGTCGTGATGCAAGACCTTATTGATAAAGACCCCACGTTCGATATGGGGAAATTTCTACCTCAAGTCTTGAATTATTACCGAGTCAACGGGAAACTCTATTGTATGCCATTTAACTCTTCGAACCCCGTCATGTTCTATAATAAAACGCTATTTTCGAAAGCGGGATTAGACCCGAATAAACCGCCAAGAACTTTCTCGGAATTGTTCGAGTATGCGAAAAAACTTACAGTAAAGGATACCGCGGGTAATATTCTGCAGTCGGGTATTACCTGGAATTTGAATTCTTGGTTCTTCGAAGAATTTATGGCGGTGCAAAACGCGCCGTTTGTGGATAACAACAATGGAAGAACTGGTAGAGCCACCAAGGCGGTATTCAATACGCCGGAAGGGTTGAAATTCTTTAAACTTTGGAACGACTTAACTCAAAACGGTTATATGTTGAACACCAAAGCGGTGGACTGGACAGCGGCGAGGCAAATGTTCCTGGCCCAAAAAGTCGGTATGCTGATCACATCAACTTCGGACGTCGCTCTGTTTACAGACTCCACGGCGAACGGTTTTGTGACCGGCGCTGCCTTTTTACCGAAACCGGATAATAGCCCTGCGGGAGGCGTCATCATCGGCGGAGGAGCCTTATGGATCATCGATGGTCACTCGAAAGCCGAAACCGATGCCGCTTGGAAGTTTGTAAAATTCCTGTCCGAAGAAGAGCAGCAGGTAGCGTGGCACTTGGGAACCGGATATTTCCCGGTCGATAAAAACTCTTTGGAAAACCTTATTAACTCTGGGTTTTACGCCCAAAATCCGAATCTTCTCACTTCAATTTTTCAGTTGCTTTTGTCCGTGCAAACCTATAACACGAATGGCGCCATTATCGGAGCGTTTCCTGAAGTCCGAAACATCATTCAAAACTACGTGGAAAAGATGTTGAATAAAGAGCTTTCTCCCGAGAAAGCTTTGGAATTGGCTGAAATCGAGTCTACTAAGGCCATACGGTCTTACAACGAACTGTTCTGATCCGAAAACGGTAAGGCGGAATATATCGAGGGGACTACCCAAGGGGGTAGTCCCCGGTATTTTGAAAAGAGAGGGTACGTATGCTTAGACAAAAAGCGGTTCACAACGTTTATGGGAAAATGCTGCCTTATCTTTTACTCATACCGACCTTTGCCGTAATCATCCTCTTCATTTATTGGCCGGCGGTCAGTTCTTTTCGAATGAGTTTTTATAAGGTATCCCCTTTCGGAAATAAGACGATTTACACCGGGTTATCCAATTTTGAAAACCTTTTTAAAAACCCGGATTACATACAATCCGCCTGGTTTACCTTATTTTACGTTTCTTTCACCGTTTTCGCAACGATTTTCCTTTCCTTTTTTCTGGCTTTATTGTTGAATCAGAAGGTTCCGGGATCCAGATTCTACCGCACGTTAATCTTTTCGCCCTACGCGGTTTCGCCCGCCATAGCCGGAACATTGTGGTCGTTCTTGCTCAATCCCGTCGTCGGCCACGTCAATTACTTCTTTATGAAAGCCTTCAACGTTCAAGTATTATGGTTGACCACGAAGCCCTACGCTCTCTACGCCTTATTGTTTTCGAGTATCTGGAAAGCGTTGCCTTTTAGCATAATATTCTACATCGCCGCGCTGCAAAACGTGTCCGACGAGCTGCTTGAATCCGCTACCATAGAAGGCGCGGGTACTTTAAGGAAGATTTGGAAAATACAATTTCCATTAGTGTCCCCGATAACGTTCTATTTGGTTATTATGAATATCATTTCTTCGATGTTCCAATCTTTCGCCATCATCGATGTGATGACCAAAGGCGGGCCAGGAGGCTATACGACAACGATGATGTATCGCCTTTTCTTAGACGCCTTCGCCTACCAAAAAACCGGTCCGGCTTCCGCGCAAAGCGTCGTGATGTTCCTGTTGATGGCCGGGGTTACGATCGTTTATTTCCTGTTCGGAGAAAGAAAAGTCCATTATGCCTAATACTCTTTATTGGGGACGGCTCTGGGGTGAAGAATGAAAAGGTCCGTAAAGAAACGCATAAGTCTCATCAGTATTGAAATCGCTCTGTTTGCTGTTTCTTTTCTCATATTTATGCCGATTCTATTAGGAATTACCATGAGCATACAACCGCCCGAAAGTGTGTTTTCGTTCCCGCCAAAACTGTTGCCGACGGGATTTCGATGGCAAAACTATACCGAAGCCTTTCGTAAATTTCCGTTCGGGTATTTCTTGATGAATAGTCTGATTATCGGGGTCGCGACGACTTTTGGAAAGATCATCACCGGGATATTAGCCGGTTACGCTTTCGCCAACTTCCGCTTTTTCGGAAGGAGCTTCTCGTTTGCCTTTTTGTTCGCTACGCTGTTTTTACCCGCCGAGACGATCATGATTGTCCCGTTGTTTTCCATTATGAGACAGTTCGGATGGGTCAATACGTATTGGGCCCTAACCATTCCGTTTATGGCTTCCGCGACCAATACTTTCCTCTTCCGACAACACTTCCGCTCGATGCCGAAAGAACTGGAGGATGCCGCGAAAATAGACGGCGCTGGGTATATGACCTACTTCGTAAAAATACTCATTCCTCTTTCGAAAGCGATTATTGGAGGTTCGGCCATCATCAATTTCGTCTACGCGTGGAATATGTATCTGTGGCCTATGATCGTCAGTATGGAAGATAAAATGAAAACCGTTCAGATCGGCGTGAAAATGATGATCGATGCAGAGTCTTCCAACAATTGGGGGGTCATCATGGCAGGCACTATGATCGCATTGTTCCCGACTTTGATCGTTTTCTTCTGTTTGCAAAGCGTGTTCGTAAAGAGCTTAGTTCGTTCCGGCGTAAAAGGATAGCATCTTCTTCGGTTTACCTCTATCGGTGAGGCTTTCTGTCATTGGAGGCGCCAGCGGAGAACGGTTTTCAACCGTTCCGGTTTGGTTTTTCGCGGGTCGGACAGGTAGCTTTCCCGATGGCGACGCTCTTTTCGAACCATTTCCCGGGCTTCGCAGAAATCCGACATTCTTGAGAAACTCTTGCTCTCTTCATCGTACGGGCCGATATGCATCATCTGGACGCAGCGGCCTTCTTCGAAGATTTCGAAACCGGCCTTTTCAACCGGTAGATCGCGTTTTTTCTTCTTCACTCTGTCGAAAACGTCCTGCGCCAACTTGGGCGTCAAAAAATCGGGTTGCCGAATCATGATTCGGTAGGTGTAATCGTCTTTATTGATAGAATCGAATCGACCGGAAGGGTCGGATTTCGCTTCCGGTTTCAAGTCCCATACGCCTTCTAAAGGAAACACCGCGTAATCGCGATACCCATCGGGTGTATAACCGGATTTTGGCAGCATCTTCAGGGTATACGACAGAGCGTATAGGGTTTCGACGTGATTGGAGAATCCTTCTTTGTTCGGGTCCCCTTCCCCTTCGAGAACAAAAAACCGAAAAGCCGGTACGATTAGAAATTCCGGATCGGTTTTCGGAAGATAGTACTGTTTATCCGTTTTTTTATAGTCGATTTTTCCTTTTTCCACCTTCTGATCCCCCTTTTATGAGTATGATCGATCAGATCAGTCGACCGATTCACAGAAAACTCCTTCTATCGGGCGATAACCCGTTCCGTAACCTCTTTTTGAAACCTTCCGACCTTTTTCGCGATCCTGACGACGAGAAAAACCTTCAAGAGATCCCATCCAAAGAAAGGAAGGACGCCGATCACGAAACCTTTCTGAACCTCTCCTAAGTAGAAGCCCAACCAAAAGCCTCCGATCAGATAAAGCAAGCCGAGCCCCAAGAGGCAGAAGGCCTGAAATGCGGCGAAACTCCGGGCTTTTGCGACTAAAAAAGCGACAAAAGGAAAAGAGAGCAAGAATCCTCCGGTA
>CAZMHO010000043.1:0-15663 GCA_964566085.1 uncultured Thermotogaceae bacterium
GGGATCGGGTCGCCATGACCGCTGGAATGGTGCATCCGAAGCCGAGTATCATCGGGATAAAGGATTTTCCGTGCAGGCCAAACAAGTGCATCAGCTTGTCCATAATGAAAGCGGCCCGAGACATATACCCAATATCTCCCAGAAAGGAGATGAAGAGGAACAAACAGAAGATTTCGGGCATAAAGGAAATGACGGAGCCCACCCCGGAGATGAGGCCATCAACGATGAAGGAGCTTATGAGCGACTCGCCCATCAGACCGGAAACCGAAGCGCCAAGCCAGCTGAATCCTTCGTCGAGTCGGGAGGAAAAGAAACCGCCAACCGTAAAGGTGAACTGAAACATCAGCCACATAATCGACAGAAAGATCGGAAAACCCCAGATGCGGTGGGTTAACCACCGATCGATGACCGTTGTGATTTGTTCCCGGTCTTGAAGAGTGGTTCGACGCTGCAGGAACTCCTTCGTCAACCCATGGATAAACCCGTAGCGCGCTTCGGCCAGCGCGATGTCGGGGTCGCGCACCGTTTCCCTCTCGAACGAGAAAAGACGATTGTCGATCTCTCTCAGCGCTTCGGCCGTCAGCGCTTTCCGAAATTCCATCTCCCCTTCGATCATCTTGATCGCGCGCCACCGGGCGTGTTCTTCGTCAGGAAATCGGTCGTGTTTTTGCAGATGGGCGATCAAATCCTCTAGTTTCTCATCGTACCGGATGACCTTCGGGATGACCGGACTCAAGACCGATTGCTGGATCAACGCTTTCAATTCCGAGATGCTTTTGTGAGATTTTCCACAGATGCTGATCACCGGGATACCTAAAAAAGAGGATAGGCCCCCAGACTTGACTGTCATCCCCATACGATCGGCCTCATCCTTCATGTTAAGCACCAAGATGGCATTCTTCTTCATTTCCAGCACTTCGAGGGCAAAATACATATTCCGCTCGAAGTTGGTCTGATCGATAATGATCAGCACCAAGTCCGGGTCATCCTTCATCAGATAGTCCCGCGCTACCCGCTCGTCGATGGAATGCGTCGTGAGCGAATAGGTTCCCGGAAGATCCACCACGCGGTAAGTCCATTCGCCGCTATGAAGAATCCCCTCTTTCTTCTCGACCGTTACGCCCGGCCAGTTACCGACGTGCTGGTGGCTGAAGGTCAGCGCATTGAAAACGGTCGTCTTCCCGCTGTTCGGATTACCGCAAAGCGCGATCGTGTAGGGCCTGTCTCTTTCCCGCTTCTCGGGATCAACCGGCAGTTCCGCTTCCAACGCTTTTCGTGATCGATTGTGAAGGTGTTTCAAACGCATCCGTTTTCGTCTTTGACTGTTTATGTCTTCCATCAATTCCTCCATCAGCCCATAGACATAATAAACGTTGATTCTACCGATATTATAACATACTATCGAATGAACCTATAGCAATTATAAATAGCCGGGACTACTTTTCAAGAATTTACCCTCCTTTCATATCAACCCGCAAAAACCTGATTCTCCGTGCTATCCCGGGTTCGGAGGCGAAATATCCCATTTGATTTGCGATGTTCGAATAAACGTCACTTAATGAAAAATACGGATAGATTAGAGCAAACGTTAGCGATAATATGAAGAAGCAGAACCAAAGCGCATTCTATTCGTAGTTTTATAATGTGATAATATTCGGTATTTTCGCATAAATTTTACGTTTAAGGCGTATAAATTTCATCTTTTGTTTACACCAAGTGGCTTTATTTCTTAGCTCCAAACGAGTAAACTTGTATCATCTCTCGGAAAGGAGGCATCCTATGCCGGTTCGTTTAGGTTTGGACAGAATTGAGCAGTTTTCCTCTCTCTTTAAAAATCGCGCGATCGGTCTCATCACAAATTACTCGGGTGTCAACGGACACTTGGAGGAAAATGTAGACCTATTCCTGAAGAACGGTTTTTCGGTTCGGAAGCTCTTTGCCCCCGAGCACGGAATTTACGGAATTGCTGATGGAGAAGGGTTTTCCGATTTCATTCACCCATTGTACAAGATACCGGTCGTCAGTCTCTACGGTGAAAAAACGAAACCTACCCCGAAAGATCTCGACGGGTTGGATCTCCTCGTTTATGACATTCAAGACGTCGGCTTGCGGTACTATACCTTCATCTATACCTTGGCTTATTGTTTGGAAGCCGCTGCTGAACAGAATATCCCGTTCATCGTTTTAGATCGCCCCAATCCCCTGGGAGGTCTTCTGATCAGCGGAAACCGTATCCCCGCGGAACATTCTTCTTTCGTCGGAGGGTTAAGGCTACCGATTCGCTACGGTTTAACTCCCGGAGAATTGGCAAAATACTGTCTGAAAGAAAAAAACATTCAGGTCGATCTGTCTGTCATCCCGATGACGAATTATGACAGGAAAACGTACTTTCCGGATACCGGTTCGTTTTGGAATGTGCCGTCGATCGCGCTGCCCACCTACGAATCGGTTGTATGCTACAACGGCGGTTGTTTTGTCGAAGGATTGAACCTCTCCGAAGGCCGTGGCAGCCCCAAACCGTTCCAGATGTACGGCGCTCCCTGGATCGATATGGACCGTTTGTACCAGTACCAGAAGGAGGCGGGCGCGGAGGGGTTCGTGTTCCGTAAACGCGCCTTCGTCCCGATCACCTCGAAGTATAAGAATGAAGTTTGCTTTGGTTTGGAGTTTTTCCCCGAGCGGAAAGAAGCGGATTTCATACCGGTCATCCTCCGATTCTTAAAAGGGGTTGCCGAGATCTGCCCGGAACAGCTTAAACTGGTTCGATACGCGGACGTGGAACGTCTGGAGTCCCTAACCGGAGATGCGCGCGTGCGGGACTATTTATGGGGGGGGATGCCGCTCGATGTCTTGATGGACGCCTGGGAGACCGAGTCCTCCGCCTTCGCTGAAGAGATATCCGATTGTCGGATGTATCCATAAAGTAACTTAAGGAGGGATTTCTATGAAAAAGTTCGTTTTCGTCGCCTTATGTTTCGTTCTGCTCTTCTCTTTCGTCTCAGCCAAAACCGTCGAAATTTGGAGCTGGCGCACACAGGACGCGCAGGTTTGGCAAGAGGTCCAGAAGAACCTGAGAGCCAAAGGAGAAGACATCACCATCGATTTCCGCGCGTTTGTTCCGACGGAATATGACGCAAAACTGTTCTTGGCCTTACAGGGTGGCACCGGACCCGATATCGCCTATATCCGCAGACTCCCCGGCGGAAGAACTCAAGCGCTCGTCGAAGGGAAATTGATCAAACCCTTGAATCAATCCGTCGATTTCTCCCATTTTTCCGAAAGTGTTCAAAAGAACGTCACCATGGATGCGCAAATTTGGGGTGTTCCTTTCGCCGTGCAAGTTTGTGGGATTTTCTACAACGAGGATATCTTCAAAGACAATAAGTTGAGTGAACCGAAAACATGGGATGAAATGCTCGAAATCTGCAAAGTTGTTAAAGCCAAAGGGATCGATCCTTTCTTCGTCACCGCGAAAGAAGCATGGACCTTGACGATGCAGCACGCAATGTGCGGTGTCAGTATCCTCGGTCCTGCCTGGATCAAACGGCTCGCCGAAGGAAAAGTGGACTTTCTCGACCAGGACTGGATTTACCTGCAGACGTTGCTGAACGATCTGAAGGTTTACTACCAAGACGGCTATATGGGGAACGATACCAATGACATGAACGCCGCTTTTGCCTTCGGACAAGCCGCGATGGTTTTCTACGGAGCCTGGGGTTACCAAACTTGGAAAGAATTGAACCCGGATATCAATGTCGGATATTTCATGGTGCCTCCGGATTGGGAAGGCTCTTCTCCCTACGCATACATTTACATGGACGGCGCTTTTGGCCTGACATCGATCGCGAAAAACCCAACCGATGCCGTGAAGATCCTGAAATATACGGCAACCCCGGAATTCGGAACGATTTTCACCGGAATTACCGCCAATATTCCTGCGGTAAGCGGGGCTGTCATGCCTGATATCGCCCTGCTGAGAGAAGTCATGGAAGCCGGAGCCAACCACGCTTCCCCTTATGTGTATTGGGTCGGTTCGCCTTTCGTCGTCAAGCAACCGTCGCTCTATGACGCCGTCCTATCCCCCGGTATGCAGGCGATGTACATGGGTCAGATCACTCCCGCGCAGTTGGCGCAGCAGGCGCAAGATGCCTTGTCTCAATGGTTTGAACCGTTGATGAGAAAGTTGGGAAAGATTAAGTAACGTTCACATCGCAACTCTGTGCAGGGAGAATTCTCCCTGCACCTTTTTTCGTAAAAGGGGGCGTTTTCTTGTCTTGTAAAACCAGATACATCCTGTTTTTTACGATACCCGCGCTGTCTCTGTATACCCTCTTTGTCATTTATCCCTTCGGTTACAGCTTGTTTTTAAGTTTTTTTAAGTGGTCCGGAGCGGGCAGCAGACTTTTCGTCGGGTTTGACAATTTTAACAGCATTCTATTCGGTCGGATGTCCCAGGAGTTCACCAACGCGCTGCTCCACAACTTTTACTTCTTCGCGCTCAACGCTCTGTTCGAACTCGGACTCGCCTTCATCATCGCGGTCGTCCTGTCTTCCCGTATCTGGGGGCAAAGGTTTTTCCGCACGATCGTCTATCTCCCCAACGTGATTTCGATGGTCCTGGTCGGGTTTATCTGGGTGATGATGCTGAATCCGCAGTGGGGACTGATAAACCAGCTGCTAAAGACGATTGGTTTGAAACACCTGGCGCAACCCTGGCTGGGCCAGATGGACACTGCTCTCACCACCGTCGTTCTCGTCAACGTGTGGAGGAATATCGGCTTCTACATTCTGGTCTTCCTCGCCGCCATCATCGGCATCCCGAACGATATTTTCGATGCCGCCTATATCGATGGGGCGAGAAATTGGCGCGTGATCTGGAAGATCATCTTCCCGATGACCTTTTCGACCTTCCAGACCCTTTTGATTCTGATTTTCATCTGGTCTTTCAACATCTTCGACGTGGTTTACTCTCTCGTGGGTGTCCAAGCGGGTCCGGTCCGCTCGACAGATGTTTTAGGGACTCTTTTCTATCGCACCGCCTTCGGCGGTTTGGGAAGCTCCGGGCAAGACTACGGACTGGGCGCCGCCATCGTCGTGTTGATCTTCTTGATGGTGATTCCGTTGTCCATGATCTATGCCCTTATGATGGATCGAAGAAAGAGGGTAGAATGATGCTGCGGATCAATCGGTTCTCGAAAATCGTTTTCTTTGTTCTATTGTCTCTCTATTTCGTGATGGTGCTCACCCCGTTCCTGTTGATGTTCTTCAATGGGTTTAAAACCACACGGGAGCTGTTTATGAAACCGTTCTCAATCCCGGAGAGCTTTGAGCCGGTAAATCATATCAAAGCGTGGGAAAGAGCCAGCCTGGGCAGTGCGTTTATGAATAGTGTCATTGTATCGGGCGCCGGTATCTTCGGCGTATTATTTACCTCTTCGATGCTCGCCTACGTCCTATCCCGGTATCGTTTCCGATTTCGCCGGTTCCTCTATATCTACATCATCTTAGGCTTGGCCCTCCCGGCGCGCCTCGCTATCATACCGATTTTTTTGTTGCTGAATAGCATGAAGCTGACCGATACCAGAGTCGGGTTAATTCTTGTGTACATTGCCACCGGAGCTTCTTTCGCAACCTTCTTGCTGAAAAACTTCATGGACGGAATTCCGCTCGAGATCGAAGAGTCGGCGCGTATGGACGGCGCCAACCCGTGGACGGTCTACCGCAAGATCGCGTTACCGTTGATTAAACCTGCCTTAGTTGTCGTGGGTCTCGTCAACTTCGTTAATATCTGGAATGATTTTTTCTTCCCCTTTATCATTATCACTTCGAAAGCGAAAGAGACCGTGCCGCTCGCCGTATCGTTGTTCTATGGGGAGTACTCAAACCAGTGGCCGATGATCGCGGCCGCGCTGACCATCTCGGTCGTGCCGATAATGGTTATCTTTTTTATCTTTTCGAGGCAGTTCATATCTGGGATCACGCAGGGCGCCATCAAATAGCGCGCTGGTCTTTCGATTCGGGTTGCGTTACCGTCACCTGACGTTTTTTGCGCGCTCGCGCAATCAGCCAACTGATTGTCAATAAGCCAAAGGCGTAAAGAAACGTTTTTAGTACATCTGTCTCGAACAAGATTGCCTTGCTGTTGAAAAAATACCGAGCCGTACGGATTGCAAAGGTCATCGGAAGCCATTCGGCCAGATTAAACGCAAAGGGTTGCAAGATAAGCTGAAAGATCGCGATCTTCGAAAAGGCAAGGGTCCCGAAACCGAAGATGATATTTAGAACGAAGAAAGAAAAAGACCACACAAGAATACTCGAGACCTTCCGCGAGAGTTGGTTGAAAAATATCCCAAACGAAAAAAAGACAAGCTGCAACGCGGCCAAGGCAATGAGAAACAGGCTCATCCGAGAAGGCAGTTGGGTTTTGAAAAAAACCGCCCCGCACAAGAAGAGCAACAGAATCCCGCATAAACTCATAAAAAGATGCAGCGCAACGTATAAGGGACCGTTGCGCGCGCCTCTTGGGAAGGCGTCCCCTTCGTAAGTCAATCGGGAAAAGGCAAGGTCCACGGGAAAGAGAAGCAGTCCGTAGACGGACAAGGATAAGAGGATGATCTCCGGGTAATAGTAGTCCAAAAACCGTTTCCCCCCGAAGATAACGCTCGGAGGGTTTTGTATGAGCAATCCCAAGCCGATAATGATCGCCGAGGGATAGAACAAGGAAAAGAAACCGAAGGAAGGAGAGCGGACGTATTTTCCGAAAAAACGCGCAATAAAAACTCGTCGAAGACCGTTTTTTTTGTTATAATCAATAAGACGAAAGAAAGGAGCGAATAGTTGGCACGCGAATTAGTCGGGTTGGATTTCGGAACGACCAATACGCATCTTTCCTTGACCGTTGCAGGGGAGAAAAATCCCGTCGGCCGCGATATCCGCATTTTTCCGCAGAACGCGATACAGTCGGTCTTGCTGTATGCGCCCAAGGAGGGTCGCGTCATCGCTTTCGGTCAGACTGCGCAAGAAGAGTGGGTCACCCTATCCCGATCGGAACGACGGGGGTTGAAATTGGCGGTCAACTTCAAACCGATTACGGGAGCCGATCCGGAAGCGACGCGGGAGAGCGGCCTGTTCTTGAACACCCTCTTTCGCTACCTGCTCGATCAAAACATCTTGGCTTACCCGTCTGCGGATAGCGCAGCGCAGGTGGTTATCGGGATACCGGCGGAAGCCGAACTTTCCTATCGTGAAGCGTTATCCACGATCTTCACGAAGATGGGATACGCAGACAGCCCGTTTTTTTATGAACCGTGGGGCGCGCTTTTTTATCACTATTCCACGAAGCAAATCGATAAGGAGCATCTCTTCCGCGGGATTCTCGTCGTTGATTTAGGAGGGGGCACACTGGATTGCTGTTATCTGAAGGACTTTCGGGTGCGACAGGTCTGGGGTTCGAACGTACTGGGCGGGCAGCTTCTCGATGATTGCCTCTATCAACTGTTCTTAAAACAAAACCCCGGCGTCGAGAAGGCGTTCCGGGACGAAGCCGTAGAACGGTATATTCGGTTCATCCTTTTCCGAGAGATTAAGGAAAAATACTCGAATAGGCTTTCGCAAAACGTGACCGTTCCCTTTCGCGAGACGATCTGGGTTGGAAAAGAGAACTACGGAAGCTTTGAAATACGCGATTACCCGGGTTTCCTTAATAGTTTGAGGGATTACGCCGTTTCCGGAGACTTGGCGGCCGCGCTCTGCGCCTTGCCCCGTTTTCACGAAACTTTCGTGAACGGATCCTTAGACCTTGTGAAAGCCCTCAGAGAAACGGTTCTCAAATCTTTCCGAGCCCAGAAGATACCCAAAGATTCCGTTTCACTCATCCTCTTAACCGGCGGCAGCAGCCGATGGCGCTTTTTCCGCGAAATGATCGGAGAAGAGTTCCCGCATACGAAAATTCTTTCTTCGGAAGACCCGGAATCCACGATCAGCCGAGGATTGGGATCAGGTTATTCGTTAGTGCTATTCGAAAAACAAGTGAAAACGGAGATCCACCAGTCGATGGAGGAGATCACGAACCGATTAACCGCCGCCTATGAAGACATTCTCAATCAAGCGATGGATCGCTCTCTTCTAGTATTGGACGGACTTCTCCGCTCACACGCCGAACCCAAGATCAAGCGCTTCCTGGAAGAGGGAGGCGCTTTGGCCGATCTCGAAAAAGACTTGAATGTGGGACTTTCGGAGTTAGGAGAAAAAATCTCGCTAACTGAAAAGGAGATTCACGCGCGCGCCATCACACAAATCGGAGAAGCGACACAAAAAGAGTTTTACCGTTGGTTCGATACCCATGAAACCCTTTTTTCCGACCATGCCGCCTTCCTGGCGCCGGATCCCTTGATGATGCAACTGATCGAAAAGGGATTGACGAATCGCGTCTTCTCGACACTCACGACGGTTGTTTCCGTTTCCTTCGGGACGATTCTCAGCGGTGTGCTGGGGGTCTCCGGAGCGGCCGGCGCCGTTTTATCCGGACCGGCGGGGTGGTTTGGCCTCTTCGCAGTTGGTGTTCTCGTGGCGATCGCTTCATTCTTCGGGTTTAAAGGAAAAATCACCCGGACGATGAAACGAATCCACTATCCGCCTTGGGCTCTGAAAGCGTTCTTCCCTTCCAAAAAGAAGGCTATGGATAGAATTTTCGCGAAACAGGCCAAAGAGCTGGCTCGTCGCGTTCAAGAAGAAAAACTTCAGTTTGAAACCGAAAAGCAAACGCTCAGAAAACAAATCCGCGAGTATACTGAACGTCACATCGACCGGATCAGTTTTGCGGAAATCACAGAGATACCAGAAATGGAGGAAAACGATGATCTATGATAGCCCGATAGACGTCCGGCACACCCTGCATCAAAACCCCGAAAAAACGATGCAGGAGTATGAAACCACTGAGTATTTGTTTCGCGAACTCTCAAAAGTAGAAGGCATAACGCTGCACCGTCCCTTTTTGCTGGGTTTGGTATCGGAATACAAGGTCAACGATGGCGATTATCTTCTGTTCCGCGCCGATATCGACGCGTTGAACGTACGAGAAGAGACGGGATGGGTGTTTGCTTCGAAAAACGATTGCATGCACGCTTGCGGGCATGATGTCCATACGGCCATCCTATACGGCTTGGTGCTGGCGGTTGCGGAGAAAAAACCAAACCAGAATATGCTCTTTTTCTTTCAACCCGCGGAAGAAGGAGGGGGAGGGGCACAGAAAACCGTCGACACTGGTTTCTTTGACCGCTATGCGATTCGCTCCAGTTTCGCCCTGCACGTCAACGACGACTATCCTTTCGGTTCGGTGGCGACCAATGACCAAGTGCTCTTCGCCTCCGCGTCGGAAATCGACGTTTTCTTCCAGGGGGTTGGGGCGCATGTGGCTTATCCCGCTGAAGGCAAAAACACCCTTCTCGCGCTGCGCTACTTCTTAGACGCCGTCGATCGCATGCCCCGAGAAGTGGAAAAGCCGTTTCTCTTTTCCGCCGGAAAGGTGGTCGCGGGAGAAGTCCGCAATATCCAACCCGCCAAAGCGGTGATCAATGCTTCGATGAGGACGGTATCGTTAGAAGAAAACGCCCGTATGTTCGAACAGATCGAAGGTATGGCCGAGCACATCGAAAAACTGACAGGCGTGGAAATTCGCTTGAATCGGTTGTCGGTCTATCCGGAAGTCAAGATCGATAAAACTCTCTACGATCGCGTGATCCCGAAACTGGCAGAGCGCTACGACGTGCTTCCGGCGCCGCTGAAAATGGTGGGAGAAGACTTCGGCGTCTTTAGCCGGCGGTATCCGTCGATGCTCTTCTGGCTCGGAACGCGGCGAGAGTTTTATTATCCTTTGCATCATCCCAAATACTTGCCTTCCGATGATATCATCCCGATCGGAACGCAGTTTCTCTATGACCTTTTCACGTCTTTATTGCCCGAACAGGTTCTTTGACTGACAACGCCGTGAAGAAGAACGCGGCGGCCAATACCCAAAATGGGATCGATAGTTCCGGTGGGACGGCTAACGTTCCGCCGTTTCGCCCCAACCAGTATAAAACGGCGGTGTTAAGTTTTAGCAAAGGGGTAAGCCCGTTAAGGAAAATCGCCGATAGGCCGTGCAAGTTTAAGAGAAAACAGACGAAAGACGCGAGCAGCCCAATCATTAAGACCGTCGCCACGACGGAAACAAACAGCAGGTTAAAAAGCATCGATAGAAACGGCATCCTACCGAATTGCGCGATCGTGATGGGAGTCGTGAAAACCATCGCGCCCGTCAACGGCAGCAAGTATCGGCTCATCTTCCCGCCCGCGCGAAGGGAGAATCGATGACCGCAATAGAGGCCGACGGTCGCTAAAAAAGAGAGGGAGAAACCGATATCTTGCGCGTAAGAAGGTTGAAAAAGAAGGAGAAGGATAGCGGCCGCGCCCAAAAGGTTCAAGGGTGAAGCTGGGTAACTGAACATTCTGAACAGGCTGTAAAACAGAATCAAAAAGAAGGCGCGAGAAGAGGAAGCGGGGCACCCGGTCAGTATCCAGAAGAGGAAAAGAAAACCAAGAATCATGAAGGTGCGGAAAGGGTCGCCGATACGGAAAAGGCCGATGAGAATCAGACCGATTTGGAATAGCATCGCAAAATGCAAGCCCGAAACGACGAACAAATGGCCTAAACCCGAATCGTTCATCGAGACCCTCAAATCCCCTTCGAAGCGTTTACCCAAAAAAATGCCGGACGCGACCATAGCCTCTTCCGGAGGAAGGATACGCTGCACGTGTTCAGCATAAGCGGCAGCGATCGTTTGGCCGAAAGAGAGCAATTGCGTGATCGGTCCCGCCCGATAGGGGTAATGAAAAGCGCCGAACGGGTACAAAACCGAGATATAGATGATCGGATCGATGGCTGTCACCCGTCCGCTAAGACCAGCCCAATCTCCCGGATCGTATGCGCATCCCGCCTCTTTTTTGATGTATACGGGGTTTTTCACTCTTTTCCAGACCCGGCCTTCCAGCACACTCACTTCTGTGAGACGAACGCTTTTTTCCGTAACGCTTTGGACTTTACCGACCGCCGAGACCGTTTGATCAAGGACTAACTGATAGTCGCTGCCAAAAAACCCGGGAAGCATACCTCTCAAAAAAAAAGTGCAAAGAAAGAGAAAGAATAGAAGTTGCCGGCGAGACGAAAGGGGAGAACCCTTTTCCGAGAGGGAGGAAGCAGACCATTTCCTTGAATCGGCGCGTTTCGACCGCTTCCACATGTGAAGTGTCATCAGAAGGAGAAGAGAAAAGGCGAGGATCGCGGAGAGACGATGCGGCTTCCCTTCTAAAAGCAAACCGCCCCATAAGGCGGTGGAAAGCCAAAACAGCGGAGAATCAGGCCATCCGGTGGCGTTCCATTTCGAGAAGAGCGCGTTTATTCTCGATCCCCCCCTGGTACCCGCCCAACTGGCCGGTTTTCGACAGCACCCGGTGGCATGGAACAACCATAGGCCACGGGTTTTTGCTCATCGCGAGGCCAATCGCGCGAGGAGAGCAGCGGCGAGCGACCTTCGCAGCGAGCGCTGAATAGGAGATCGTCTCACCATAAGGCGCTTCGTCGATCAATAGCCGGTAGACTTCCAAAAAGAAGGGAGAAAATCCTTCCGGATGGTATAAAACCATATCCATTGTCTGTGATCGACCTTCAAGGAAAGAGAGGAATTGACGTGCACCTGCGCTTTTCGCCACGGCCCCTCCACCGGTTCGAGCGACGAAACGGGCTTGAACCAATCCATCCGGCAGGTGTCCGGACGTGTCTTCGAACCAGTCTACCCGGATCCCGACGCTAAAGAAAGGCAGGATGTCTATGCGACAGCGCTCTATGGAGATTTCGGGCGAAAGCGTTCTAAAGTCTATCATTGCGGTATCGCCAACTGGCGGATGAAGCGGTCTGTGATCTCCTTATGAATCAGCTCGCGATACAGGACGCGATCCATCTGCTCGGAATACTTTCTCGCATCTTGGTCCGTTGGGAAGATACCGACGCGCAGAGAATAGAGAAGCTTCGTGCCGGAACTGGAGTATCCGTAGATAAAAGCCGGAATCCCCTCATTACGCAATATCCCGGTCTGTGTTTTTAGTTTTTCAAGGCTGGAATCGGCCGAAATTTGTATATTGTAGAGGGTATAGAGCCGCCGCAGCTCCAATCCCTGCAGGTCTTTCGGTATCTCGGGTATCGACGGCAACACAGTCGCTGTTCCGGTTTGCGTCGGGGAGGCGGTTAGCGTGATCAGTTGGCTCATAAACTCCTTTCGTATCTTTTGCAGATTGTCCAACTGTACGACCCACGCCGGTTCGTATCGCCCAATCAACACCAGGCTATATTCGTTGTCCGAGTAGGCGGACAACAGGTAGGGGAGTTGACTATCGCGGATCAGGCGCAACGCGGCTTGATCGTTGCAGATATAAAAGGTCAGGGGTTTTCCTTCAAAGATCGTGATCTCCGCGTTTTTGAAAAACCGTTCGAACTCAAAAGACTCTTTCATCGCCATATCGGGGTTATTGATTCCGGGCGAAACAGTCGCCGTTATGTCCGCCGGAAGTGGTCGATAGGTATCGGAAGGAGTGCCGCTCAGTGTCGTCTCGAATTCTTGGGCAACGGTCTCCAAACTTCGTATGCGAGAGCCGAGGTTCTGGATGATGAAGTCTTTACTTTGCCTTTCCGTAATCAGACGGTTAATCCAGAACCCCATTAAAACAACGGTTAAAGCAAGCGCTATCACGACAATCGCCAGCAGTTGCCCTTGCACGGAAGTCAGGCCGAGGCGATTCGACGCTTTCGGCTTTTTTGGTTGCGGTTCAACAGGAATCGCGGGGCCTAAATACCCTTTATTGAATTCTGCCCGCTGGTTGACCCGGTTTCCGCCCTGTTTCCGATGTATAGGTTGCAGATTTTCCATGTTCCCCCAACCCCCTTATCAGAAAAGAAATCGTCATAACCCCGACAAGAATATAAAAGAAAAGCCTAATGCCAACGCGTATGCGTCTTCGATACCACCCATCGGCTTCATTCTATCTCCCAAAGTAATATTCTTTTAGTATGTGTTCTACGATCCCGGCCGAGACGGTGGTTTCCTGAGAGTTTCCAAACCCTTTAATCACTTGGATCTTGATCGTTTTTTTCTCATCGATCAGAGAAAATAGCGTTTGCAAATCGACTTGACGTTGCGGGGGCAGCTTGTCCTCCAAACCGATTTGGCGCAATGTCTTTCGGATCATCTCCAAAGAGCTTTCTTCAATAATACCGAGCTTGAAAGAGAGGTAGGCTTCCAGCATCAAGCCCTTGATAAAGGCATCCACAAAGTCCATCTGGAAACCGGTTGCGGTTTGCAGTAAGACCCCCAAAGACTCTCCCGGAATCAGACGATGTTCCAAAGAGAACTTGGCCCGCAAGTAGTGATGTTCTCGCAAAAGTTCATAAAAGACCGTCCAATTCGTTTGGTTATTGACCAGTAAGCTCAACGATTTATCGACCAGATAGTAAAAATGCTCCTGAAATCCCAATGCGGTTGCAAAACAAACAGCATGCGCTTTGCGAATGTCCTCCACGGTAAAGGATTTTAAGAAAAACGGGACAATCCACAACTCCTGAGGGATGCCGAAGACGCCTAAAAGGTTGATCTTGCGGTCGAAATGGATATAGAAGCTCCGTTGGTAGAACCCGTAAAGCTGAGAAAAGGGCGTCGTCGGAATCGCGCGCATCTTCAGATCCTGAAAAGAGGTGGCCAAGGCATAGCCGACCAAATCGATCAAGGCGCCCCCGCCGATCACATTTATCATCTGCACGCGATTGCTCAGTGCTTGCAGCACTGTATAGAGCTCGAACACGCGGTCGATGGATTTGCAGTACTCGCCCGCGCTGACCGGATATGCTTTACGGTAGAGCGGCTGCAAGTCCGTAATCGCTGATTTAACTTTCGTGTCAATGACCGTGAACGAATTCTCTTCACTCAGAATCCGTTCTTGAAAACCGCTTTCCTGCTCCTCAAAGAACAGGAAGCAGCGGGTTTGAACCTCTTTTACGACCGAATAGGTAAATATTTCTTTCATAGCTTCAGTAACGCATAAGCTTGCGGATTTCCCTCCGATAGAATCCCCCTAAAGCTGAGCTGATTACCAATTGGGCTTCAAAGCCACCGCTTGGAGCAACCGAACCGCGTTCGTCACATCTTGTATGTGAACCATCTCATGAGGCGAATGGACATATCGGCACGGGATAGAAAGGGTCCCCGCCTTGATTCCGGCGCCCGTCATCTGGTAACCTTCCGCATCGGTCCCCCCGAACACCAGCACTTCATACTGGAAGGGAATCTGGTTTTCTTCCGCGCAAGCGGTCAACAAGCGCACGATGGACTCGTCGGAAATGGAGCCTTTGTCCTTGATTTTTATTGCCGGCCCTTTTCCCAGCTGCAGATCCATTCGCTTATTCCCTTTTGGAGTATCCGTATGGGCCGTCACGTCCACTGCGATGGCGATATCGGGGTGAAGGTCAAAGGCAGCGACTTTGGCGCCTAAGGTCCCCAGTTCCTCCTGAACCGCGAAGATCCCGAATACATCATGATACGGCTGCTGTGTTTCTTTTATTGTCTGAATGACAGTCGCGCAGGCGACCCGGTCATCCATACTCTTCGAGACCAGCATCGGATCGAGGTCGAAAAAAGGAGACAAATAAGAGCCGAATTGGCCAACGTGCACTTTCTTGAAAGCGTCTTCGCGGCTTATCGCGCCGATATCCACGAACAGGCGATCATAGCTTGGTTGCGTCAGACTTTTTCTCGAATCCTCGTCGGTTTCGGCTTCATAAGAGACGATTCCCGTGATGCCGTCAAAATTCAGCAAAGTGCCCAGAAGCATCAACGGATTGACTCCTCCTACTGGATCGATTCTTAAAAAGCCTTTCTCATCGATATGCGTGATGACCACACCGATCTCATCCGCGTGACCGTCAAAGATGACTTTCTTTTTATTTTCACCGTTTCCATTTTTCCAAACGATCAGATTCCCGACGTTATCAAATCGGTACCCGTCGATATACCCCTTAAGTTCTTCAAGAATGACGAGGTGGACTTTCCGCTCTCTACCGCTGGGCGCTGAGACCTGGGCGAGCTTTTTGATCAATTCTTTCATACATTTACCTCCAACGCTTTTAGCAGGATTTCTTCGGTTAAGATGTCGGCAATAAATTGCTTGGTGTTCTCGAAGTCTTTTTTAGAGATCACCGAAACGGGAGAATGGATATAGCGAGAAGGGATATTCACGCCGGCGCAGGGGACACCGAAATAGGTGCCTGCTAAACGCGTGCCGTCCGTGCCGCCGACGGTGCGCCCCTTCAGTTGACACTGAATGCCCTTTTGATTCGCAAAGGCCAAAACCGCTTCAAAGAGCCGGTAATCAAGAGCGTATCCGCTCTGCAGGTAGCTGATCGCGGGGCCATTGTCCAAATGCGTCGACCACCGTTCTTTTTTCAGTTCGGGATTATCGCCGGCCGTGGTTCCTTCTACGATAATCGCCGCATCGGGTTTATAACGTTTTAGCGTCGAACCGCTGCCTCTTAGGCCAATCTCTTCCTGCACAACGAAGGCGAAGATCACGTCGTAGTCCATAACC
>CAZMHO010000044.1:0-10697 GCA_964566085.1 uncultured Thermotogaceae bacterium
AGTGGCAAAGGCGGTCATTGATGCCCTGGCAAAGGGGGAGTTTATGATATTGCCCGGCGCCGGGACCCGGTTCACCTACGATGTGAAGAGGCTGTTTCCCTGGCTGGTCGAGTCGATAACCGACAAACGGATAAGCAAGTTCCAGAAATAGGTCTTAGCGGTGGGCCCGCAGGCGACGAAGCAATCCTGATGGCACAGCGCTACTATTGCAGCTGTGCAGGTTTCGTCGGTTTTTATCCTGAATTATTCGCCCAGGCGGATAATGTTGTCTGCTTGTATTCCCACCGTGCAGCCGCGGGTATCGAAGATCAGCTTTGCTTCTTTGACTATCGAGTTCAAATCGTAGCAACTATGGTCAGCTAATATAACTACGCAATCATAGGAGCCCACGGTCTTTTTCTCGAGCTTGATTGACTTGAGCTTAATACTCTCATCTTTTAAATCGCATATGTATGGATCATGGTAATGCACAGCAGCTCTCCTCTCAAGGAGCAATTCGATGACACGCAGCGCCGGTGATTCCCGGACGTCTTCAATGTCCTTTTTATAGGCCACGCCCAGGATAAGAATTTTTGCCCCTTTTACGCTTTTGCTTATTGTGTTTAATGCCCCGATAATTCGTTCTACGATATATTCCGGCATGGTTTCATTGATCTCAGCGGCAAGCTCGATGAAGCGGGTGTGAAAGAAGTACTGCCTGGCCTTGCTGGCCAGGTAATACGGGTCCAGCGGTATGCAGTGCCCGCCCACCCCGGGACCCGGGTAGAAGGGCATATAGCCGAAGGGCTTGCTGGAAGCAGACTTGATGACCTCCCAGACGTTGATGTTCATCTTTTCACACAGCTTGGCGAGTTCATTGACCAGGGCGATGTTGACGCTGCGAAAGACATTTTCAAAGACCTTGTCCATCTCGGCGACCTCGGGTGTGGATACCTCCAGCACCTTATCCGAAACAAACCCGTAAAGCAGTGCTGCCATCCTGGTCGAGGTGGGTTCCATACCGCCTACTACCTTGGGCGTGTTCCGGATTGTGAATTTCTTGCTGCCCGGGTCTATGCGTTCGGGTGAGAAAGTGAGTAAATAGTCAACTCCTACTTTGAGCCCGGTGGATTCAAGTATGGGCAGCACTATCTCCCGCGTAGTCCCGGGATAGGTTGTGCTTTCCAGTATTACCAGATGGTCGAGGCGCAGGTACCGGGCTATATCGTTGGTGGCGCTTACAATGTACGTGAGGTCAGGTTCCTTGGTTCTGGTCAGAGGGGTGGGGACGCAGATAATAATAGTATCTACCCTGCGCAGGTCTGACCGGCTGGTGGTGGCCTTTAAACGCCCGCTGGCTACGGCTTTTTTTAACCGTGGCGAATCTATGTCCAGCAGGTAAGATATGCCCCGGATTATCTTGTTAACGCGTCCCTTGTCGGAGTCGATGCCTGTTACATTAAACCCTGCTTCAGCAAAGGCCAGCGCCAGCGGCAACCCAACGTACCCCAAACCTACTATGCCGATGACGGCCGTTTTCTTTTTGATCCTGTTCTCGAGGTTTTTAAAATTCAGAATATCTAAAGTTTCCTTAGCCATTTGCCTGTCCTCCCTGACATTTCTTTATACAGTTAAATACATATTCAGGATAGTTTAACGGCGTGTATTAGTGATGTCAATAAGTTATATCAATTCCTGAAATAGCGAGAATAGTGTTGGGAAATGCCATCCGCTTATCAATCCAAATTGTCATATATTACAGCCCTTGTTTGTCGCAGCATTGACAGATTATCCGAATTTAGTATAATTCTTAGCCATGGCTGATATGAGGCGGACCGAGCAAAAAGACAGGTATTTATATGTGTTGTCGGAGGTATCCGGTATCGTATCGAGTTCGCTGGCGGATAAAGATATCCTGGAGGGTGTGCTCTGGGAACTCTGCACTTTGCTGGATGTGGACGCATGCTGGATCCAGGACTATGACCGCTCTAATAAAACGTTGAAGCTATTGGCGCAGCGCGGCTTACCGGACGAGATAGTCAGTGACATTACTTCAGTTGCTGTCGGGCACAATATAACCGGGAGGGTGGCCCAGGAAAGGAAATCTGTATTTTCCAATGATATTACCAGGGACACCAATTATTCATGGGACGCCGCCGTCAAGTCAGGTTTTCACTCGCTGATAGCCGCGCCCGTGATTTCGGCTGGCAAATTACTTGGGATTGTTGGCGCCTTGTCACACAAATTTGACATGTTCACCGTTAACGACCTCAAATTGTTCTCAGCCATCAGTGCCTGCATAGCCGATGTATGCAATAGGACCAGCCCTGGCGAACAATCATCGGAACTTAAGAAACAACAGGAAGAAATCGTACATACCCAGTTGTTTTTAAGTGCACTTAGCCACGAACTTAAGACACCGCTGACGGCCATTCTCGCATCGACAGGGCTGCTGGTTGAAGAGCTGGAAAAAAGCGATGAAAAAACACTGCTCAAGGTTGCTATGAATATTTCCCGGAGCGCTGAAAGCCTGCAAAACCGCCTCAATGAGTTGCTCAACCTTTCCAGGACCAGGGACGAAGCTTTCGGCGTAAACAAGACAGAAGTGGACTTCTCTAAACTGGCATCTGAAGTTGCCGACCAGGTGTCATCGCTCGTCAAGCAGAAGAAACAATCGTTTGCACTGGAAGTGCCGAAGGGGATAAAAATTACGGCGGATGAACAAAGGGTCGAGCAAATCCTGATGAATTTATTATCCAATGCGATTAAGTTTACCCCTGAGAGCGGTGAGATATCTTTGAAAGCCGATTGTGACGGTAACAGGCTTGTGGTAAAGGTGGTGGATACAGGCCCCGGGATACCCGGCGAAGAAACTCATAAGATGTTCCGACCGTATTACCATCTTTCAGCCGACAGGGCGAGCATACCGGGGTTTGGGTTGGGCCTGGCGATAACCAAGCAATTGGTTGAGCTGCACGGGGGCTCGATATGGGTGCAAAGCGAAGTCGGAAAAGGTAGCACGTTCTCGTTTTCCTTGCCTTTGAATTGAAGATAAGTTAGAATCCTGTTATGCGGCAGAGTGTAAAAATACTGCTGATCGAGGACAATGCCGAGATACAGGAGTCTGTTTGTCTGATTTTCGAATTGCGTTGGCCGGAAGCCAGGATCATACAGGCGTTTGATGGGTCCCAGGGCATCGCATCGTTAAAGTCGGGGCTACCCGACCTTGTAATGCTGGATCTGGGGTTGCCCGACATGGACGGCCTGAAGGTCCTCAAAGAAATCCGTGCTGTCAGCCAGGTCCCTGTTATCATCTTCACTGTGCGTGGGGAAGGGATGGATAAGATACGGGGATTTGAGCTTGGCGCAGATGATTACATAGTCAAACCGTTCTCGCCCAAAGAAATTATTGCGCGTGTGAATGCCATACTTCAACGTAGCGGCAAAATCGCAGACGAAATTGAGCCGGTCAAACGGGTTAAGGCTGCACAAAAGGTATCGATAAATTATGATTCAGGGACGGTCAGCAGGGGTGATAAAAGGTTCAAATTAACTAATACGGAGACTAACCTGCTGAGGTATATGGAATTGAACTATAACAGGGTGCTGACCGCAAATGATATACTGGCTAAGGTGTGGGGTAACGAATACGTCGATTGCACGGAGTCACTGCAGGGGTATATTGACGGGTTAAGACAGAAGCTGGAAGACGACCCGGCTAATCCCAGGATAATCCTAAGCGACCTGAATGGCTACAGGTTCAGGCAACCAGGATAATAATATGACCGGTCACGGATGTGTTAATATTGTGTGAAATGATTATTGACAGGCTACGGAGGAACACATGAACGAGGTCCTCTTTTTATCAAGTGACCCGGTTTTAAGAAGAAAGAACATGGAGGTCCTTTCACAGGCCGGGTTACAGGTCAGCGGGGTTGACAAATGCCTGGAAGGGCTGCTTATGCTGGATAAGAACAGCTACGACATGGTCGTGATAGATGAAGAACTTGCTGATGTTACCGGCTACGAGGCCTGCCTGAAGGTGCGCCAACAGTCCGACACACCGGTTGTCCTGCTTGGTTCCGCTGCTGAAACGGACGTCTGGGCAAGGGTCGAGGAACTGGGATTTGACCTTTACCTGAGAAAGCCGATCAGCCCGCGTGAATTGCTTGTGAGGGTGAAAGCGCTTTTGAGGCGGCCACCACCCGTGGAAAAGCAAGATAAAAAGGAGCTTGATGGAAAACTACCGGCGCCGGCGGTCCCACAGGAAGGGCCTAAGCCTCCGGCGCCGGCCTCGCCGGCAGTGCCGGCGGGGATAACCTGGACACATCCACCGGCTCCGCCACCGGCTGAATGTGCTCCGCCACAGGCAAAAGAAACGCCCCCTCAGCAACCGCAGGCCGTGCCACCTCCGCAACCTCAGATCGTTTCCCCTCAGGCACAGCAAATCCCTCCACCAATTCAGGTATATACGCCTCCGCCACAACAGGCGCTCCCGCCGCAGTCTCAGCAGCTACCTCCCCAGCTTCAGACAGTCCCGCCGCCGCAGACACAATATTTCCATCAGCAGCCAAAGGTGGTGACGCCTCCGCAATCCCGGGTTGCGCCAACGCAGTCACCACCGAATGTGCAATCGCAGGCGGCTATCCCTCAATACAGAGAAGCGGCAGCCGCGCCGTCTCTGGCAGGGGCCTCACCCCAACCGGTTAAGCGTGAAGCCGCTTACAGCGGAGACGCCGAGGCGGATATGATGGCCGATGCGAGGACCTTAAAGCTTATGGACGCGCTGGTAACCGGTAAATTGACCGAGATCACGCCTGTCATAGATATTACCTTTAAACTCGGCTATGCCTATCCCTCGGTTGATGGTTTGACAGATACCACCGACCAGGATACCGTGGATATCCTGGAGGAACTGGAAAAACGGAGCATATTGGTAAAGCGGCCTTTTGAGAAGCTTTATGCCGACCCCGAGGGACTGTTACAATTAATGCCTTTGGAGAGCTGTACGAAATGTAATTCCGGGAACCTTGTCAAGGGCCAGCTTGTAGAGCATTTTTCATGCGGTTATGTTGGCTTGGACAGGGAATTCAAGCAGGATAACAGGTATATATGCCCCAAGTGTCATAATGAACTGAGGCTCATCGGCACGGATTACCGCAATGTGGGCATGCATTATGGATGCCTTGACTGCAATGAGGTATTCACCGTCCCTGTGATGAGATGGCGTAATCTGAGGACACGGAAGATTTGGAGCGCCGGGGAACTCAGGGAGATTGTGGTCTACTCCTACACCTTCAGCCCGGATAAGAAAGGATGGCTGGAATTCCAGTTGAAGCCGAAAACCGAGCTGGTTGAATTTTTAAGGCTGCAGGGATACCAGGTGCAGGAACTGGCGCAATTGGCCGGCAGTTCGGGTGCCATGCATACGGTGGATATCCTCGCCAGGCGGGATGATATACTGGCCAAAATAAATCTCGGCATAGGCATACTGGTGGCGCCGCCCGGCGAGGCGGAAGTAGGGCTTGAGGGGCTGTTTAAATTTGACACTATGGCGTACGATATTGGCCTCAACTACAAGGTGGTCATTGCCATACCCAGGCTGAGTCAGGAAGCAATTAACTTCGCCAACAAGCAAATTATACGGGTGTTCGAGGCCAAGACGCTGAGTAAAATTGTTACCGATATAACCGGTTTGCCGAAGTCCAAGGTAGTTATACCGGGCACTCAAGAGACGGGCTATCCGGGAGGTCAGCAGGCGAACGGGGAATCATCCAATGCCAGGGCCACTATTGTCAGGTTTCTCAGGGGCCGCGGCTACGAGGTTTACGAGACGGCAAAGATATCCGGCAAATCCGGTACGGAACACGTCTTTGATATTGTTGCCAGGAGGGACGACAAAATTATCACTCCTACAATCGCGGTTGCTATCGCAGGAGATCCCTCGGGGCAACCGGTGGACGCCAACGAGATTGCCCAGTTCGATTCGGCTGCTTATGATGCCGGAGTACGCAACAAGGCTTTTCTGGGTATGCCGAATATCACTGCCCAGGCCAAACAGATCGCCCGCCAGCAGAAGATTGAAATTCTTGAATGGCAGGATCTTGGCAGGCTGGTATGAAGGCAGGCCAGGCGCAATACGGGCAACCTGGATTTATAACGGCTTAGGGATATTTATATGAATGCCGCCGCAGTAATCTTCACTGCAATCGTGTTCCTGGTACTGGTCGTAGGCATACTGTATTTTTTACCCCTGGAATCAATCTGGATCGCGGTAGCTATTCTTGTCGCCGTCCTGCTTTTTCACTTCATTTCAAGGATCGTTGCAGGAAAAAGAATACGGGAGTCGCGACCCTCCTGGCTGCAAAATGCCACTTCATTATTGATCATCTTCCTGTTAGTTTTTATACTGTTCACTGTATTGCTGAGCTGGAGCGGTACCAATTTTGCAACCATTATCCTGCTGGTTTCCCTGGTATTTACCATGCTGATGAATTTCCTCACGGTGCCCCTGGCAATTATACATAAGATAAAGCAAAAGGGAGAGGAATTAAAACCCAGCAACTATTTGCCAAAATTAAGCATCATCGTGCCCGCCTTCAATGAGGAAAAGGTCGTGGCCAGGACCATTGAGACACTGATCGAGGCGGATTATCCGTATAAGGAAATTATAGTGGTAGATGACGGCTCGCAGGATGCCACATACGAGGTAGCTTCAAGGTACATCAACCAGGGGGTAAAAGTCATACGGCGCCCCAACGGTGGGAAATTCGCCGCTTTGAATACCGGCCTGGCTTTTGCTGCGGGAGAGATTGTGGTCACGGTGGACGCCGACAGTATGATTGCCAGGGCGGCACTGAAGGAGATAGTCAAGGGTTTCGATGACCCGCAGGTGGCCGGTGTCGCCGGAAACCTGAAGGTCTACAACAGGGACACCTGGCTCACTAAACTGCAGGCTCTGGAGTACATAGTGCAGATACAGTTATTGCGGCGGGCCTTCGAGTACTTCGGCTCGCTGACCGTGGCCGCCGGCGCTTTCAGCGCCTTCCGGCGTACGGCGTTGGACGAGGTGGGCCGCTATGATCCGGATTTCCTTTTGGAGGATTTCGATATCACCATCAAGCTGCTTAAAGCCCACGCCATTCTTCACGGCAACAACGAAGCTGTCTGTTACACCGAGGCGCCCGAAACCCTGCATGACGTCTATAAGCAGCGCCTTAGCTGGTTCCGTGGCGACTACCAGAATTTCTGGAAGCACCGAAATACCTTTTTTAACCCCAGGTTCGGCATATTACATAAGTTGACTTTCCCGTACATGTTGATTTCAATGACGCTGGTCCCCGCCGCCAGCATGGTCGTCATGGTGACTTCTGCTCTAATGATTGTGTATGGGGAATGGATGACTCTACTGCTGGCCTTTTCACTCTTTCTCACATTGCAGATTCTACAATCAATATTGGCCATCCTGATAGCCGAGGACGATATGAAGCTGATGCTTTATTCACCCCTCTTTGTGATCGGCTACAAGCAGTTCCTGGATTTTCTTATGATCAGGGCGCTCATCGATATCATCCTTGCCGGCGGCGTTTACCGGCGGCGTGAAAGGGTTATAAGGATCGGTAACGCGGGCGCCGGGAAACAGTCCGAGGCTAAACCACCCTACCTGGGAGGAGGTTCAAAGACAGTGGAAAATGTGCGTGCCTGAATTTAGATCATGGGTATTGGCGCCGCAAGATTCATAATGGAAAATAAACCGGTAACGAATATTAAGGTCAGGGCGAGATGAGTGAAATTTTAAAAAAATATGCCAACCGTAACATTTTGGTGACCGGCGGGGCCGGTTTCATCGGGTCGCACCTCGTCGAAATGCTCCTTGCGCTCGGCGCCAGGGTGTCCGTCATCGATACGATGCTGTGCGGTAATAAAATAGGGCACCTCAAAGGCCATAAAAACCTGTCTGTTTACGAACTGGATGTAAATAAGGCCAAAGCGATTTCACCTCTCTTCAAGGGTATTGACATGGTTTTTCACCTGGCAGCAGTAGTGGGAGTGGAAGAGACCCAGATAGATCCCCTTAACGTGCTCAATGTTGAGGTTATCGGCACTTCCAAGGTCATTGCGCTGGCAGCCAGGCATAAGGTCAAAAGATTTATTTTTGCCTCTTCTTCCGAGGTATATGGCGATTCATTGAAACCCATGACCGAGGAGGGCCCTTTCAATCATAAATCCACCTATTCGTTGACTAAAATGATAGGTGAACACTACTGCAGGGCCTACTACCAGAAGTACGGCCTCGAATACACTATTCTGCGCTATTTCAATACCTATGGTCCGCGTCAGGACGATCGTTTCGTGTTTTCCCGTTTTGTGGAAAGGTCATTGAAGCAGAAGGAGATATCTATATATGGGGATGGCAATCAGACACGTGACTTCACATATGTGGAGGACAGCGTCTACCTGTCACTGCTAACCGCGATCAGCGGGAAAGGCGCCTGCCAGGCTTTTAACGTGGGCACGGGCAGGGCGGTATCCATAAACGCTTTGGCCACGGTAATACTGGAGGCGTTGAAATTAAAGGGCCAGGTCAAGGTCTCGTATGTCGATTACGATAATATCAGGTCAAAAGAAATCGAGATATTTAACCGCCTGGCGAATATGGATAAGTCCGTGGAACTTTTCCAATACATACCGGCAACAACGCTGGAGCAGGGGATAAAAGAGTACATCGATTGGTACGGAAGCAATAAATTATAAGATATCAGCATATTTGTCAGGGTGTTGTTTTTTTCCCTTCGGTATAATTGTACCATTGCTCAAATGTCGTTATCGTGGCAAAGGTCTTGACCCACTTGACGATGGCGTCCACTTTTTTTATTTTTTCCAGGTCTGGCTTGCCGTACTTATCCAGGAATGCATCAGGGTGCAGGCTTATGGCAACAACTCCCAGATAACCAAGATACTGGCAGGTATTGGTGCTTAACTCATTATAAAATGCATCCTCCCAGGCCCCGTAGTATTGACAGTAACCTGTTATGCCTGCCGGTTTGCTGATATCGATAATTTCTCCCCAAACGCACTGTTCCCACACACATACGTCGCTTGCAGTGGGTATGCGGTACATACCATTGGGGTCCTTTTTGCCCCAGTAGTCCACCCGCTCAACCGATGGACGGGTCTCTACAGAGATATGAGTTGAAAATACCTTGAACCCGGCGTCCTGCACTGCTTTATAGCCTGTTTCATCGAAATAATCGGTGGGCACGGTAAGGGCTACAGGGCTCACTCCGAAATACTGAAGGTATTGGCTGCGCGCTTTCTTTAACTTTGATTTGATATATGCGTAGGTCAATGTGATCTCCGAATTATCCACTCGGCTGGTGCCACTGGCATAGTCGACAGAACATGTATCTCCAGTCATCTTGAGCTGGTAATCAATCTCCTTGTTATTCGTGGCTAATTGGTAATACGTCCAGTCGTAACCATGCACGCTTATGCCTACGACACCCTGGTCAATGTACTTTTGCAGCCACGCCAGTTTGAATGAGTCTGTATCGTCGGCATTTGACACGATGCCCAGATCCAGCGGAACCCCGTTATTTTTGAACAACTGGATAAGTTCCAGCACCACGTCCTCGTTGAATCCCTCTGCTACATCGTCCAGCCTGAATATAACTGCGGGACCGCCTTGATAGGGCGGTAATACCCGGTGCCTGCTGGTACGGTCCGGGAAAATATTTGCCGAGGCATATTTATACCAGCTTTCAAAAGTGGTCAACTCACCAATTTTCTGGCTCGATTTGATTAAGCTGTCTAATTGAACAAGCTTCTGTGGGTCAACTTTGTTGTCCCGGCCGAGGAAAGACTCGGGCCGTAGCCCTACAACCGCCACATCCAGGCTATCAAGGCTCTGGCTAATGCCATCCAGTAGTGTGCTATTTATATCGGGCGCCTGCTGCGAGGTGGTTATTTTTGCTTTGGTCTCGGGATAAACCAATTCAAATAATGTGGGCAGCCTGCACAGGCCATTTAACTCTGGTTTACCTGACTCATTCAGCGGCCGTGTTGATGGTTGAAACTGCCTTGAATTTGGCGAGTTCAATATTCTGAAACCCGTTTCCTGGATAATCTGATAATTCTCATTCGAGAAATCGTCTGACGGCAGTGAACAGGCCACCGGTGAAAATCCAAAACTATAATTCAGTGACTCGCGTGCTTTGGCCAGCTTGTCCCTGAGTTGGTTATAAGCGGCACTTGTCCTGGACGTGCCGGGAGGCAGCCAATTGATATAATAGCCGTCCAGGCTGACGTCTATTATCCCCTCGTTCACATACCCTGTTAAATAGCTCAAATCGCTCAATTTACTGTCCTTTTCATCGGGTAGTATGGCTAAATCAAGCGGTGCGCTATTTTGTCCGAACACCCTTATTATTTGTTCCACTATGGCCTTCAGATTGCCGTCTGCGACATGGCTCAGGGTAAAAATAACCGCGCCTCCACCGGCATAGGACGGCGTACTCATTTTTCTCACGACGGCGGTCTGGATAGCCGCTACGTCCTTGTTGATATCCGGGTTACCCGGGAGGCTCAAGCAAGCGGTGGGTAGCAACAAAAATATGCACAAAGCCGGATAGACGTATTTTCTAAGCTGTATCCACAACATATCTTTAATAATATAGCCGGCGACCCTGGCGGTCAAAGAAACGGATTATTTCCCCGCC
>CAZMHO010000044.1:10707-15542 GCA_964566085.1 uncultured Thermotogaceae bacterium
GATTATGGGATGAGATTTACCTATTTACTGGTAATTGCCGCGGCAACAGTATTATTTGTTAGCTGTGTGAAGGAGATACTACCTCCGGTGACACCATCTCAGCAGATTCAGCGCCAAATAACGTTTTCTATGAAAGGGGTAGGCATCGACCTGCCGCAACAAGATTTTATTGCCATGAAGAATGCTGGGATAGATATACTGGCAACCGAATGGGGGATGGAGGAGGATGTGCGCAAAGCGAGAGTCTTTCTTGACCAGGCTGAGGCTGCCGGATTGAAGGTCGTTATGGACGGCGGGTTCAGCGCGAGGGCCTGGGGATTTACGGATGATGATTGGGATGACTTGCCCGGGGGCAAGAGGCCGGCCTGGCAGAAGGAAAAAGTGCAGGCATGGATAATGGCCCTCAAAGATCATCCTGCTATTATGGCCTGGGACATTTGCAACGAATTCGGAGAAAACCTGCCAAGCGGCGCCGGCATGGTAAATTCGGACTGGCCGAAAAGCAGGATTACTATCGGACAATTGATACAGGCCAGGGCAGACGTTCTGGCGGTTGACCCCACCAGGCCGATCCATGCCAGGATGTACGGTGGGGACATGGGTGCCATACCGCCGCAGGTGAGTTCACTGCTGGAAAACAGGATAGCTGATATTATCTCTCTTAATCTCTACTCGAATTACCTGGAGAAAGGCAGGTTGCAATGGCCTGACGTGATCAAGGAAGGCGGCCCCTACTTTGTTGATATGATAAAGACCAAAGCCCCTGCAACAAAAGTATGGCTTTCGATAGGGGCATTTGAATACCTCAGGATTTTCCACCGTCCAACGCCGGCCAGCCTTATGCGGGATATGAAATATGCCCTTCAAATGGATAATCTTGACGGCATTTCATTTTTCTGCTGGGGACCGGTCAATCAATGGGACGATAAAGGTGATTGGTACCTGCCGGAAACCGGTGCGGACCTCTGGGAGGTAATTCAGCGGGAAATCAAGCAGGTCAGGCAAGATTAAGCGAGGGGCGGCGTAACAGGGAATGGCTACAAGGCGCCAAGGACGGCCCTGGCCGCTTTGATCAGGGCGGGGTCGGTTGTCAGTTCCAGGCACTTTTCAAGGTCTTGTCTTGACTTAACGCTATCTCCCAGGTGCTTGTAAATGACGCCGCGGGTGAAATAGGCCGTGGCCATCTCAAAATCAATACTAATAGCCCTGTTGCTATCCTGCAAGGCCCGCTGATACATCCCCTTCCCATCGTAAGCCCAGGCGCGCCTGTCGTAGGCTTGCGCGTACTGGGGATTCAGTTCGAGGGCTTTATCGCAATCCCTAATGGCGAAATCAAATTGCCTGAGGTCATTGTACGCCCAGGCACGTGTGGTATAAGCCAATGCAAACTTGGGATTAAGCTCAATTGCCTTGCCGGCGTCGACTATGGCCAGGGAGTAAATTTTCTTCAGTATATAGCCCTCAGCGCGCTTGTTATAGGCCAGTGCGGAATTGGGATTTAACTCCACGGCCTTATTACAGTCGTCCAACCCCATGTTCAGCCAATCTTTATTGGAATCGTAGAGGAACTTTGCGAAATATGCCCAGGCGCGCTGCAGGTAGGCATTGGGCAGGTTGGGATTTAGTTCGATGGCCTTATTGGAGTCTGCAATGGCCAGGTCATGATTACCCTTACCTATTTGTGTCCAGGCCCGGTTGACATAGGCATTGGCCATCAGGGGGTCAATCTCTATGGCTCTATTGCAGTCGGCCATCGCCAGGTCATAGCCGCCGGTCTGGTTGTATACCCAGGCACGGTTTACGTAAGCTAAAGCCATCTCCGGGTCCAATTCTATGGATTTGTTGCAATCGGAGAGGGCCAGGTCGTATTTGCCCTCCTCATTGTAGGCCCAGGCACGGTTGATATAGGTCATGGCCCTGCGCGGGTTGATTTCTATAGCTTTAGTGCAGTCAGCAATCGCCTCAGTATATCTACCCTTGGCATTGAATGCCCAGGCGCGGTTGATCAGGGCCAGGTCTGACCTGGGCTGATATTGAAGCGCCCTGTCGCTGTCCGCAATAGCGAGGTCATACAAACCCTTCTCATTATATGCAGAGGCGCGCGTCATATAAGCCATAGCTCCGTACCGGTTTAAGTCGATTGCCCTGCCGCAATCTTCTATGGCCCTGTCGTAGTAGCCCATCTGGTTATACGCCAGGGCCCTGTTGACATACATTATGGCCTGCCTGGAATCACGGCTTATCGCCGCTGTGTACTCATCCACAGCCAGGGCCCATTTTTTCTCGGTGTAATACGCGTTTCCTTTGTTGTAACGCTGGGTAGAAGTATCGAACACGAAACAGGCCGGGTGGCATAGCGACAGGCAGAGAAAGACTAACAGCCAGCCGGACCTGCCCAAAGAATTGATAAGCATTTTTACGATTAGTATATAGCTATTTTACTGGATAGTCCAATTACTAAAACCCGCATTTACCCGATACGTTAACAGCTTGCCGGGCAGGATTGATAATTGGCCGTGAGGGTATAACCTGCTGTCCGGATTAAGTGGGCACTTGGTCAGTTCACCCCTGGCTGATATGGAAATCGCGGTGTGCAGGTTGTTTGTTTTGACTGAAAGTACAAATAGGATTTAATATTAACACATGATCTCTGCGCGTATTGGTAAATCCATCAGCATGATAATGGTCCTGATCTTTTTAATGGCTACAGGTTGTTGGGTGGTGCCCCCCGGGGTTCCCCATAGTTCTGTGCCGGTTACTCCGGAGATCGTAACCGTGCCCGTCGTACATGTGAGGGACATGGAAACCCCCGCCTATACATGGAAACGCGGCGCGATTATTTTTTGCATGGACCGGGTGGGCGGCAGCAATTTGAATGGCGTAGCCGATAAAATAATCAGGGTGTTTGCGGAGAATAATGCGCCCCTTGATGTGGCTATTGCGCCGCCTGCTGATATTAAAGATCAGGAAAGCTTAAACGGCCTGACGGCTTATTTGGATGCCGGCCTTATAGATATCAGCGTCGATGGCCAGGGCTTTTCCTGGGTGGATCCCGATGAAGAGAATATACAAAGCGTTTCTACTACCCTTGAAACGCAACTGGTAAGAGCGCGCGGGCAACTGGCGTCCTATTTCGGTACAGCGCCGGTCGCCTGCATACTACCCTCCGAGTCGCTTAACCAGGATAATTACAGGATAATTCAGTCTGCCGGCCTTAAGATACTCGGCACGCGGTACACAAAGGCTTCCCCCCCTTCAATATTGCCTCTCAGGTGGTCCGGCGAGGTAGATCGTAACGGATTATACCGGCTCCCTGTCGTGGGCGGCGTAAATTATCCAGTGTCTCCGTTTATCGGGACGGCGGCTTTCAACGAGTCCGCTGCAAACAATGAAATTCTCAAACTAATCAGTAAAAGCGTGAATAGTCTGGGCGTTGCTGTAATTCAGATACGGCCGGAATCCTTCATGGATACGGACCCCAAAGCATTTACAGTTAAAATGCAATTGTTAAGTAGTCTGATCAAATCCAGCCAGCAGCTGGGCGAGATAGTAACCTTCGATGGATGGAGTCGGGCCAGGCACAGGATTTTACCGACCTATGGTGGTGGGCCCTCTGTTATTTTCAGGCTTGATGACGTGACCAGGGGCTGGTATGAAGATACGGTCCAGGAGATAATTGAGGTATTTAAGAAAAATGGCGTGCCCCTGGATTGTGGCGTGATATCAAATGTGTACGGCACCGATTCATTTGAGATACCCTGGCTGAAGAAATATGTTGATGACGGGACCGTGGGCATCAGTGTCCACGGATATGACTGGACTTATTACCAGCTCGATACAGGGAAGTCAGATTCAACCTATGAATACATAAAGGATAAGTTAACCAGGGCACGCGGCCAGTATTTTCAATACTACGGCGTTTTGCCGGTAGCCGTTACCGTCCCCACAGATTATTTCGATGCAACCGGATATAAGGCAGTCAATGCCGCCGGCTACAGGGTATTTGCCACCCAGGTCAAAGTTGAGTTTAATCCGTCTACCCGGCCTGTAGACTATTATGGTCGCCCGGATCCTGATGGAATGTACAGGATACCGACGGCCATGGATGTCTCAGAATGGGATAGTGTTAATGAAAAATGGGGTGACACATACGATGTAAGCAGCCTGGCAAACATTGCAGACTTTTGTAAAAATGAATCTACGAGAATTGGCAAGGTAATCCCCCACTACATATTTGGTAATAATCTGTGTAATGAGCTCGGCGAATTAGGCGTAGCTGCCATAAGCATTCATCCTCAGGGTTTCATAGACAAAGGCGGCAAGCCTGACCGGGAGAAATTGCAGAAGCTGGATACAATTATCAAATGGGTCAAGACCTTCGCCACGATTACTACCTTCGAGCAATGGTATGTCTATACATCGGGCAAGAAGTGATTGAGCACTCCCGTCAGGTGGCTTCCCAGTCCGTTATAATGGCCATTCCCTGGTAATATCAAGGTTCCATTGAGCGACCATGAAACTTTTACACTGGATTGAATTATTCCTCATTATAATTTTCATTGCCGGCACAATCGGCCTTTATATAAACTGGAAAGACAACTTATCCGTTTTTTTCAGCAAGGACATGTTCAGGGATATGGCAGAAAACCTGACAGCCCGGTTTTCGCCGGAATTATCTCCTCCGCCGGCTGAGTTTCCCGCAAACGGGAACGGGCAAAAGCAGCTAGTGAAACCGGATACTAAAACCGTCGGTAGCTGGTCATTCAACCTGAAAAAAGTTAAATGGACCGGCAACTCGGTATATTTATTCATCGCCATAAAAAATACCAGCAATA
>CAZMHO010000045.1:0-9448 GCA_964566085.1 uncultured Thermotogaceae bacterium
GAAGCTGTTTCTCGACGTCCGCTATCTTCAAACGAATCAGCGACTGGGCATTTTGGGACGCCTGCGCAGTCAAAGCCCAAAAAGAAACGACCAAGGCGCAAACAAAGGCGATGATCAAAAACGTAAACAACCATACTAAAAATGTTTTTCGCATTTCGGAAATGAATCTTCCTTTCGAAAGGATAGAAAAGAGTATCTAACAATGGGGCATTATATCATACTTTCCAGCCGCTTCCGTTAGTTTTTCGAGGTTCTCTCGGAAATTGTGATACAATATAATCCAGAAGCCTTATAGGGGCGATTGAACCGTGAGGAATTCTCCGGTTCATATAGAAGACCTCACTAGAGGGAAGGAACCCATCCGTGTGATTCCGTCGAAATCCCTCGCGATTCTCATATTATGTTATAATGATCACCCACCTGCCTTTTTTCGTCTCTGACGTTTCAAACTCTAGGCCGAATGTCATTCAGGATTCCTAATTGGCTCCGGATTAGAGATTCAATAGAACAGTTCGTTTAGTGGGCAGATTCTCTGCGCCATTTATGAAGCAAAACACCGGCGGTTCCGCAATCAAAGGAGTGTGGAAAATGAAGCGAAAAATCCTATTATTGGCACTTTTATCCGCGATTATTGCCTTTTCTGTTCTTTCTTCCGCCATCAGTTGCACGATCCAACCAGGTCCCGGCGGGCCTTATTTTTCGGTCACCGTCCATAATCAGCACGGTTGGCATACCCTTCGAATTTACAAAAATGGGGTATGGTTCGGTACGGCATTAGCCGGCGACACGTATACCAATTCCAGTTTTATAGCGACGGACCGCGTGAAAATCTACAATGCGGATGCGCTAATCTTCCTGCAAGACGCGAGCTTGAATACCGAGTGGATGGTCAACGCCTATTACACCTTTACCTACACGGGTGGCGCGACCATCGCGGTCTCAGCAATATTAGGCGCGGAACGCTAAAGGATTCTTTTTCTCAAAACCCGCCTTTGAAGGCTTTTTGATTCGATTGATCTATGGTATAATCTTCATATCGCAATAAGGAGAACACGGTGGGCGCATTCACGGCGAAACGGATCGTTCCGGGTTGTGTGTTGGTTTTGCTTCTGTTTTTTTTCCCGCGTTTTACGTTCGGCGCGCGTTACAGCGAGCATTATATCGGGTTAAGCACAACCCTCATAAAAACCGATACCTTGGCTGTGTTTCAAGGGGAGCCGATATTCCAAGACTTATCCTTGGGCTTTGAAGCAACGTATGGGCCACCGTTCATGAAACCCTTCCGATTTCGAGCCGGCGTGGGGTTCTATGAGTTTACCAAAATTTATTTCCTGGCCGGTATGGAAATCCCTCTTTTTGAGCGGCTGAACGACTATCACGCGAAAAAATGGGGCGTCTATCTGATTCCGGAAGCCGAAATCGGTTTTTCACGATGGGATTTATCCTTGCGGTGCGAAGTATTAATACCGGTAAACGCCTTAGGGGGGCTACAGATAGGTCTTGGCATCAATAAGGACCTCCATCTGTTGCTTTCTTTCTCCTATTCAACCGGTCTTTATCCGTTAGTAGAGTGATCGATCGGTCCAAAATACGATACAGGGGGTAAAGAAAATGAAAAAAATGGTTTTAGTGGTGTCGTTAGCCGTCGTGGTGTTACTGATGAGCAGTTGTTCCTATCTCTTCTATTCTCAGGACGGCAATCTGGGGTACTACCCCGGGGCGACCGGCATTCCGGTTGGATCCTTCTACGCGACGAGGGAACAATGGTATGTCTTCTCACCGCTTTGGTTCCCGTTTACGGAGCCCAATAAGCGGCTCGACGAGGTTATCCTTCCCGAGATGGTCAAGTTTAACGGCTCCTTCGTCAAAGACCTCAAGATCAGCTACGGTTTTACCTTTATCGATTATTTGATCACGTACGTAACCGGCGGTTTGCTCGGAAGGAACACCATCACCGTACAAGGCCAAGTTTTTAGAAATTTCTGATTTCTCTTTCTGTTTTCAATGCCAAAAGGATGCGGCGATTATTTCTCGACACCGAAACAATACCCTCGCTAGCATCTTTTTTGTTACTTAGCGTATAGGAAATCGATTGCTTTTAGTATATAATCTTCACTGTTCGACGGATCATTTTTGCATTTCTGAGGCTCTCACCGGAGGAGATTTGATGAAAAAAACTTTGGTTTCTGTTTTGTTGATGCTCGTTGTGAGTTTGACCTTCTCTCAGTTTTCCGTCGGCGTGATGGTGGGTCAACCCTCTGGGCTATCCGCGCGCTGGCAGATGTCTGAGAATCTGTCTTTGGATTTAGGAGCGGCTTATTCGTTCCTTTGGACCACCGGAATCCACATTCATGTCGATGGGGTTTTTTTCGACCACACGCTTCTCCGCTTAGCAGACCGAACTATTCCGGTATATTTTGGAGTGGGAGCGAGATACTTGGGCGCTTATTGGGGGCCAATCGGCATAACAACCCTAAGCGCCAGAGTCCCGGTCGGCGTCCTCTACCCGTTTCAAGTTACCCGCGATGTTAATCTGGAGATTTTTGCCGAAGTCGCACCGACCATCATGCTGATACCCGCCTTCGATTTTGACGTTTCTTTCGCGTTTGGCGTTCGTTACCGCTTTTAACGCCCTCGCACGATACTGGCGGCGCAGTGACGCCTGAGAGGAGTGAAACGATGAAACGATTGCTGATTGCATGGGGTTTGGTACCGGTATCGGTTTTGTTCTTCGGATTCGCTCCCGTTGTTTTGTCTGTATTTGGGGAAACCGGAGGTGCTGCTATCCACGTCTATATCCTGGAAAACGCTCATGGGTTGTCGGTGCGATTGTTGGATTACGGGGCAACCATCCAGTCGATCTTGGTTCCGGACAGAAACGGCCAAGTTGCGGATGTGCTCCTTGGATATTCCGCCTTGGAGAGATACGTCGAAGACAGGAGTTACTTCGGATCGACCGTCGGCCGCTATGCCGGCAGGATCGGCAACGGGCAGTTCGCTCTGGACGGAATGGTTTATGCGCTTCCCACAAACGACGGGGGCCATACGCTTCACGGAGGCCTTAACGGTTTCAATCAAAAACGGTGGGATACGGCAATAGAAACGACAGGTTCCTTCCCAACCGCGCGAATGACCTATTCCAGCCCGAACGGCGAAGAGGGCTTTCCGGGAAACCTGACGGTAACCGTTTGTTTTACGTTGACAGACAATAACGAACTGATTATCGACTACGAAGCCGTCGCCGATCGGCCTACGGTATTGAATCTGACGAACCACGCTTACTTTAATCTTCGCGGAGAGGGAAACGGAGATATCCTGTCACACGTCCTTCAAATATTTTCAGATTGCTTTGCCGAAACGGATGAAGCGTTGATCCCGACCGGAAACTTTCTCCCAGTAGATGGAACCGTGTTGGACTTTCGGACCCCGCTTCCCGTTGGCGCGCGCTTGAACCTGTCCGATAGACTTTTATCACACGCGAAAGGATACGACCACAGTTTTTTGGTTCGCCGGCCTTCTGCCGACGGGTTGGTTCAGAGCGCCTGGTTGTGCGATCCGGAGAGTGGGCGCGCTTTGGAAGTCTGGACGACAGAGCCCGATCTGCACGTGTATACGGGTAACTTTCTGGAAGGGGTATCGGGTAAATCGGGGAACCTCTACGGACAGTACACGGGTATTTGTTTGGAGACGCAACATTTCCCGGATTCGCCGAACCACCCCGCGTTCCCGTCAACCCGATTGAACCCCGGAGATCGCTTTCGTTCGCGAACAATCTACCGGTTTACGATTGTTCCTTAGGCAATCGTCCAGCTCGCAAGAATATATGTTACAATACTTTTGATAGGCTTCATAACGTCATAAAGGAGGATACGCATGCAGCATTTGCCCATTTCGAAAGCGGCCGAAGAGCTATATCTTTCCCTCTCGAAAGGAAACGTCATTCTCTCAACCCGGGATGCTTCCGGGAGAGCGAACGGGATGACCATCGCCTGGGGATTCTTCGGGTGTTTGTGGAACGAACCGTACTTTTTGGCTGCCGTGCGCCCGTATCGTTTTACCTGGAAGGGGATACGCGAGAGTCGGCGATTCACCGTCAATGTGTTGTCGGATGCCTACGCCGAAGCGTTGAAATACTTCGGCACCGTTTCCGGAAGAACGGAAGATAAGTTCGCCAAAGGCTTTCTCCATATCGACGAGACCTTAGGCGACTATTGCGCGCCGATCCAAGAGGCGCACGTGATCTTGGATTGCGCTGTCATGACTGCCAACAATTTGCAACCTTTCTTCATTCCCGAAGAGACAATCCGACAGTTTTACCAAAATGACAACGGATTCCATACGATCTGTTACGGTCATATCGATCGGTTACTGCATCGTTGAAGGATTCAAGGCGGTTGGCGATGGCTAACGGACTCACTCCCGAAGAAAAGGTAGAAATCATCCGACGGATGAACGAATGGTCGGACGGCGACCGTCTGTTTCGAGATAAAACGGTGGCGGATTTCTTGGATTTTTACCCGAAAACCATCCAAACGTATCTGGAATGCCGTGGTAGAGGAGATACCCAAGGTATGATCCGTGCAGCTCATTCTCTGAAGTCAACCTTAAGCTTTTTGGGAACGACCTCCGTCTTTCTATCGGCGCAAGCAACCGAAGAGGCGTTGATTGAACATGACCCGCGCTCTCACGCTTTGTTCGAGGCATTGACCGCGCAGCTGAATCTACTGAGCTTGTACTTGGGCTCAATAATCAAGGAGAACTAATGGATCGCACGCTCGAAATTCTGTTGGTTGAGGATAGTCTCATCGATGAAAAGATCATTACAAGAATGCTCTCTTCTTCGAAGGATCCGATTGTGAAAGTATCCGTATGCCAAACGCTGCAAACGACTTTCCTGTTTCTCTCGGAACGTCCCACCGATCTCGTTTTTCTGGATCTGTCGCTCCCGGATAGTTACGGCATCGATACCTACATCAATTTGAAGCACCACTTCCCGGATACCCCCGTGATCATCCTGACCGGTATGGAAAACGAAAGCGCCTCGATCAAAGCCATCCAACACGGCGCCCAGGATTACCTCATCAAAAAGGAGATCACGTCTTCTCTTCTGGTTCGCTCCATGCGATATGCGATCGAGCGGTTTCGGCTGGTTCAGGAATTGAAACGGCTCTCTCTGAAAGACGACTTGACCGGTTTGCTCAATCGACGGGGGTTCCAAATTTTAGGCGACCAGCTGATCAAAACCGCGCAAAGAGCTCAAAAACGAATATTCGTGGGCTTTTCCGACTTAGACGGCCTGAAAGCCATCAATGACCATTATGGCCACGATGAAGGCGATCGGGCTTTAGTCTTGATGGGGCAGGTTCTGCGCAAGGTTCTTCGGGAGTCAGATTTGGTCGCGCGTTGGGGAGGCGACGAATTCGTCGCGATGGGCTTGTTCGAGGAGGCCGAAACGGCCCTCGCACTCTCCGAAAGATTGCGGCAAGCTTTCGATTCGATGAACGCTTCCCTCGATATCCCTTATCGTGTGGATTTCAGCACCGGGTTCGTCGTCTCTCAAACGGATCAACTCGTAGACCTCGAAAAATTGATTGAAGCGGCCGATTCGAAAATGTATGAGGAGAAACAATCGAAAAAGAGGCGGCGGTAACGGGCTCATGGGTCTATTCCGCGCCGATGGCGGACCGGTCTCGCGCCCAGAAGCATTTATGTGTCGATGTGCGCGATGATTCCCAATGGTATGCAAAGCCGTGTGCTATAATCAAACTTACACGTTGTAAAAAAAGGAGGAGAAGTATGCGAAAAATTTTATTCGTGGTTTGTTTGCTCGTCACGCTCGTGGCCTTCGCAACCGAGTTTAAGGTTGTCGATCCGATGTTTACGCCCGAATCAAAACCCAATATGGGAGGGACCTTAACGCTTCGTTTGGCGGGTTCCCCTCAGTCCTGGCTTTTCTACGGCTCTCTCGACAATAACGCCTATACGGTCTGCTACAATCTGTTTGATCCACTGATTGAAGCGAATCCTGTTACCAACGAACTGGGACCCGGACTCGCGAAATCTTGGGAAGTCTCTGAAGACGGTTTGGAAGTCACTTTTCATCTGAGAGACGTCAAATGGTCCGATGGGGTTCCGTTTACCGCCGATGACGTCATTTTCACCTTCGAAAACTTCGTTATGAACAAGTATGCCCGAGGGAACAGCATCGATCGATTCACTCTAAAAGGTGAAACGATTAAATGGGTAAAAGTGAATGACACAACCCTGGTCGCAAAGCTGCCCTATCCGTATGGCGCCTTTTTCTTCGTCACTTCTCACGTTCTCATCTATCCGAAACACATCGTCGCGCCCCTGATCAATCTTTCCGATCCGGATTCCGTCAACAAAGCCTTAACGACCGACACTCCCGTCAACAAGATCGTCGGGACCGGCGCCTTCGTTCTCAGCCAATATGTGGTGGATCAGAAAGTCGTCCTGAAAAAGAACCCCTCCGGGTGGAAAAAAGACCAGTATGGCAGCCAATTGCCGTATGTGGACGAACTGGTTTATCTCATCGTCAAGGACGCAGAGGTCAACGTTGCGAAGTTCCTTGCCGGCGAAATCGACTATATGACGCTCAACGCCCGCGACTACTCGAACTTCAAGATTAAAGAACGAGAAGGCGCGCCAATTAAGGTGTTCAAAGCCCTCCCGACCGGGAATACCCCCAGTCCGGTCCATATCGCCATCAACTTCGACAACAAGAATCCGGAGTTGAAAGTTTTGTTTAGAAACGATTCTTTCCGTTTCGCTCTTGAATACGCGCTCGACAGAGACCGCATCATCGATCAGGTGTTCAATACGCTCGCCACCTACGGCGACTCCGTCTACCCGACCAACGCGATGTGGTACTCCAAGAATGTCGATAAACTGCGCCGAGCCTACGATCTGGAGAAAGCGGAAGCCATTTTGGACGACTTGGGATTAACCGATAAGAATAAGGACGGTTGGAGAGAGTTCCCGAGTGGAAAAGCCTTGGAATTCACCATCATTATGAACAACGCTTCGAAAAGCGAGCAGGATATTGCGCTCATCTACCAGGAAGACCTCAAGAGCATCGGCGTCAAACTCAACACCCAGCCCCTGGACTCTTCCATCCGCAGCCAAAAAGCGACCGGCGGCGACTTTGATCTCTGTATCTGGGCCTTCGGCACACAACCCGACCCGCAGCTCAGAAAAGCCATCTGGCAACCGGGCGGTTCTTTGTACTACTGGCATCTGTCTTTGTTCAACAAAGACAATCCGGATGCTCCCTTTATGGACGATATGACCTCGTGGGAAACCGTTCTGTGGTACGTCTGGGAAAAAGCCGCCCTCGAAATGGACCTCGCGAGACGGCAACACCTGTACTATATCTACCAGGATATCTACGCGGAAATGCTGCCCGTTATCTTCGTCGTTCGTGAAATGGATGTCCGAGCCGGCAGCAATAAACTCGGTAATATGTATCAAACTGAAGCGGGATCCTTCGTTTTCGCAAACTACACGGTCTTTAAGAAATAACCGACGGCAGTTCCATCGCCGCACGCGCAACTTATGTTAAGGAGGGGGTGTCCGACACCCCCTTTTTATAAACGGGAGGTATGAATGATCAGTTTTATCATTCGCCGCATTTTGATTATGATTCCGATGATGATCGTCATTTCCATGATCTGTTTCTTTATCATCGAGCTTCAACCCGGAGACTATGTCAGCACGCTCCTCGAAAACCCCAGGATTTCGGGCAATATGATCAACGAGCTGCGCGCCCAACTGGGCTTGGACAAACCCGGTGTCGTCCGATATTGGTTATGGGTGAAGGGGATCGTGACGAAAGGCGATTTCGGGTACTCCTTTGCGCACAACCGGCCCGTCGGCGATTTGATCTGGGAGCGAATGGGGTGGACCATTGCGCTTGCTCTCACGACGATCGTTTTTCAATGGGCGATCGGTATTCCTTTAGGCATCTTTTCCGCGCGTCATCCGTACTCCTTTATGGACTACCTGCTGACCTTTTTAGCCTTTCTCGGTCTTTCGATCCCGGAGTTCTTCCTTGCTTTGATTCTTATCTTTTGGATGCTCTCCCTGGGAGCCACTTCCATCGGCGGCCTCTTTTCCGCCCAGTATGTCGGCGCTCCCTGGTCCTTCGCGAAAATAATCGATCTCTTTCAACATATTTGGCTTCCGATCGTCGTTGTGGGTATCGGCGGCTTCGGGGGGCTGATGCGCGTTATGCGCGGAAACACCTTGGATACGCTCGGATCACCCTTCGTTTCGGCATTGCGCGCCCGCGGCCTGTCGGAAAAAACCGTAAGGAAGCATGCCATCAAAAACGCGCTGAATCCCATGGTGAGCATCGCCGGAATGGAACTGCCGAATGTTTTCAGCGGGACGATCATCGTGGCGATCGTCTTGGGAGTGCCGACGATGGGGCCCTTCTTTTATGATGCGCTTCTGAGCCACGACGACTACCTGATTATGACCTTTTTGATGTTCATCGCGTTTATCACCCAAATCGGAAATCTGCTCGCGGATTTTGTTTTGGCTTTCATCGACCCGCGGATCCGGATGAGTTAGGGGGGCATGCCTATGAGAGATTCCCAAACCAGCGCGCGGGTCCGTCGGGCCTTCTTCAAACATAAGTTGGGGATGGTCGGCTTGATCATCCTCGCAATTCTGTACCTGACAATTCTTTTTGCCGATACTATCTCGCCTTACAATTACCTGGAAACGCATCGCAATTTCGAACATGTCCCCCCCTCTCGTATCCGCTGGAAACACGAAGGGGAGTGGAAGGGTCCGTTCGTGTACGGCGTGAAAAAAGTAAGAGATCCCGAAACCTTGGCCGTCTCCTATCAGGAAGATCAAACCAAAATCTATCCGATCTATTGGTTCACCCGGGGAGAGACCTATCAGTTTTTAGGTCTATGGGAAACGGATTTTCATCTTTTCGGACTGGGTAAAGAAGCGAAAGGGTTCTTGTTCTTATTCGGAGCCGACCGTTTCGGCCGAGATGTCTTTTCCCGCATCCTGCAAGGCGGACGCGTCTCCTTGACCGCCGGGTTGATCGGAACCTTCATCAGTGTCGTGATCGGCGCGATTATCGGAGCGCTTTCCGGTTACTTCGGCGGATGGATCGATACGCTGATTCAGCGTTTCATCGAAATTTTGAGATCCTTTCCGCGTATTCCGCTGTGGTTGACGCTTGCGTTGATCCTGCCGCCCGGATGGCCTAGCACCTGGGTTTACATGGGGATCGTCGTCGTTCTGGCCTTCATTGGATGGATGGGGGTGGCGCGCGTGGTTCGCGGAATGACCTTGAGCCTTCGGGAAAAAGAGTTCGTTATCGCTTCTCGTATCGTCGGGCAGTCGAACTTTAGAATCATCACCAAACATCTTTTGCCAAATATGATGGCCTCTCTCGTCGTCG
>CAZMHO010000045.1:9458-15270 GCA_964566085.1 uncultured Thermotogaceae bacterium
AATGGCAATGAAGTGCCGGTACAGGCCTTCCTGGGTCGGTCGGTTGTAGTAGGGGCAGACCGTGAGCAGCCCATCGGCGCCCGCGGCGGCCAGCTCGCGCGCAGCGCGGGGGCTTCGGATAACCGGATCATGTTCCGCCACCTGCTACCTGGCACGATGAGTCACGTGATCGTCATTGCCACGCTTTCGATCCCGGGCATGATCCTCGGCGAAAGCGCAATCAGCTTCTTGGGATTAGGTATCAAGGAGCCGATGACCAGCTGGGGACTGTTGTTGAAACAAGCCCAATCCCTTAGCGAAATCGAGGCGCATCCATGGCTGATGCTGCCCGGAATTTTCATCATGGTCTCGGTTTTGTCTTTTAACTTCGTCGGGGACGCGTTGCGGGATGCGTTGGATCCCTATAGGACGGTGGAAAAGGTATGATCGCGGTCAATCGTCTCCAATCCTACTTCAAAACCGAAGACGGCCTGGTGAAAGCGGTGGACGATATTTCTTTCGAACTGAGGCCTAACGAAGTCCTGGCGCTCGTCGGCGAATCCGGCTGCGGAAAGAGCGTTACCGCTTTAACGGTGATGGGGTTGCTCCACCGGAATAAAACGGTTCTGAAAGGGGAGATTCTCTTTAATGATAAAAGTCTTCTCGAACTGCCCCCGGAAGCCTATCGGCTGATACGCGGCGAAAAGATCGGGATGATCTTTCAGGAGCCAATGTCCGCCTTTGATCCCCTCTATACCGTCGGATATCAAATGCTGGAAGTGTTGAAAGCCCACACGAACCTCTCTCTCGAAGAACAAAAACAACGCGCGGTGCACTGGTTGAAAAATGTCGGTATTCCCGAAGCGGAGAAACGCTTCGGTCAATACCCCCATGAGATGAGCGGCGGGATGTTGCAACGCGTGATGATCGCCATGGTCTTGATGCTGCAGCCGGAGGTGCTGATCGCGGATGAACCCACTACCGCATTGGATGTGACGATCCAAGCGCAGGTGCTGGGGCTGATCCGAAATTTGCAGAAGAACGAAGGGACTTCCGTCCTTTTCATTACCCATGACTTGGGCGTCGTCGCGGAGATTGCCGACCGTGTCCACGTGATGTACGCGGGGAAAATCGTGGAAAAAGGAACCGCTTCCCAGGTTTTCCATCATCCGCTTCATCCCTATACGATCGGGTTGCTTACCTCGCGCGTTGTGAAGGGAAAGAAAGGAAAGGAGCTTCCGTTCATTCCCGGTTACGTCCCCAGGGCTTACGAGTTCCCGGAAGGGTGTCGGTTTCATCCGCGGTGTACGCGTAAACTCCCCTGTTGCGAATGCGAAAACCCGCCGGAGATTCCCTTAGATAAAGAAAACAGCGTTGCCTGCTGGCTGTATGAGAAGGGGGAATCGGCATGATACTCAAAGCCGATAAAGTCAAAAAATACTTTCCGATCAAAAAAGGAATCTTCCTGATGACCGCCGGTTACGTGCGCGCCCTTGAAGAGGTTTCTTTCGAAATCAGCGAAGGCCAGACCATCGGAGTCGTCGGAGAATCCGGGTGCGGGAAAACCACACTCGGCCGTGTCATTGCCAAAGTGTACGACGCGACTTCGGGGAAGATCTTTTATACGCCCCCGGGGAAAGAGAGCGCGGAGATCAGAAAGAGCACCGAAAGACACATCATGAAAAGCTATCGAAAAGATGTCCAGATGATCTTCCAAGATCCCTACAACTCCTTGGATCCCCGGATGACGATCGGAGATATCCTGGCCGAGCCCTTACAAGTTCACGGGGTTTGCTCGTCGAAAGCGGCGCTGAACGAAACGGTCAGCCAGCTTCTCTTGAAGGTGGGGCTCTATCCCGAATACGCTTCGCGTTACCCCCATGAGTTCAGCGGCGGGCAAAGGCAACGCATATCCATCGCCCGGGCGATCGCGCTGCATCCGCGGATGATCATCTGCGATGAACCCACCTCCGCGTTGGACGTCTCGGTGCAAAGCCAAATCATCAACCTGTTGAAAGACTTGCAGAAAGAGTTTCAAATGGCCTATCTTTTTATTTCTCACAATTTGGATGTCATCTACCACGTCAGCGATTGGATTATGGTGATGTATCTCGGGAATGTGGTCGAAATCGCGACGCCTGAGGCGTTGTTCGAAAACCCGCTGCACCCGTACACCTCGGCGTTGATGAAAGCGATCCCGAACTGGAACCCGGAAGAGCGAAGCCTCGGAGAAACGACCCTCCAAGGCGAACCGCCCAGCCCGATTGCCCCGCCTTCCGGATGTCCGTTTCATACCCGTTGCGAGTTCGTTATGGAGCGGTGCAAAAAGGAAAAGCCCGTTCTAACCGAGAGTGGACAGAATCGGAAAGTAGCCTGTCATTTGCGCGTTCTATAAGGTATAATCACTTTAATAATCCTGTTTGGTACGGTAGGGGGGCTTCCTTTTAGGAACGGTAGGGGGGCTTCCCGTTTTGCGAAGAATCTTCAGACAAAGGAGAGGGGTGCTTCCCTATGGAAGTTTTTTTTGTCGGTTTAAGCGCAATTACCTTTAAGCAAATCGTCATGATCATCGTTGGCGGGGTGCTGATCTACCTCGCCATAAAAAAAGACTATGAGCCGGCGCTTTTGTTGCCGATCGGATTCGGCGCCATTTTGGTCAACATTCCGTTCACCTCGGTGTTGAACCAAGTTTCGGATGGCGTTACCCAGCATGGCGTGCTCTCGATTTTGTACGAGGCCGGCATTTTGACCGAACTCTTTCCACTGCTCATCTTTATCGCGATCGGCGCGATGATCGATTTCACACCTTTACTGCGAAATCCGCGGCTATTGCTCTTTGGCGCTGCGGCGCAATTCGGGATCTTTTTCACGATGGCAGTCGCCTCGCTCTTCGGGTTCACATTGAAGGAAGCGGCTTCGATCGGTATTATCGGCACGGCTGACGGGCCGACTTCTATCTACGTGGCCTCCCGCTTCGCGAAGAATCTGCTGGGTCCGATCTCCGTAGCCGCTTACTCCTATATGTCTCTGGTTCCTATCATTCAACCCCCTGTGATTAGGCTCTTAACAACTAAAAAAGAACGGCTGATCCGTATGGATTACAACGAGAAAAAAATACCGAGAGTCGTAAAAATCCTCTTTCCGATTATCGTAACGCTCATCGCCGGCCTTATCGCGCCGGTTTCTTTGGCTCTGATCGGGTTTTTGATGTTCGGCAATCTCATTCGGGAATGCGGGGTTTTGGAACGGTTGTCGAGCGCGGCCCAAAAGGAATTGGCAAACCTCGTGACGCTGCTGCTGGGAATTACGATCGGATCGACGATGACGGCGGACAAATTCTTGCAGGTGGATACGCTCCTGGTTTTGGGTATGGGTCTCGTCGCCTTCGTATTCGACACGGCCGGCGGCGTCTTGTTCGCAAAATTCCTGAACCTGTTCTTAAAGCACAAAATCAACCCGATGGTTGGCGCGGCGGGAATCTCCGCCTTCCCAATGTCGGCGCGCGTCGTTCAAAGAATGGGGCAGCAGGAAGATCCTTCGAACTTCCTTTTAATGCATGCAGCCAGCGCGAACTTCGCCGGGCAAATCGGCAGCGTGATCGCGGGCGGGCTCATCTTAGCTCTCGTAAAGTAAAAGAGGTGTAACCATGGAAGGAATGCGCTCATTCGGTATCTTTTCAAAAGAGGCTTTCGAAATCTTTTTCCAGGCGCTGGATGTTACTTGGAAAGGAATGTTCGGCGTCTTCATCGTGATGATCTTGCTCTTCGGCGCGATCTACTTGCTGGGCAAGGTTAAAGATCAGGATCAAGACCGTTCCTCTTGACGGACTGCCTTATCGTCCGGAGCGGGGTGGAAATGCCGTCAGTAAAACAAATCTGTAAAAGGGAGGTACACCCTTCTTATGCGCTATGAAGAATTGGAACCCCGAGCGGTTTTTCGCTGTTTTTACGAGATCAATCGCATACCGCGCTGTTCGGGACACGAAAAAACCGTCAGCGATTACATCAAAAACTGGGCTCGCGCGTTAGGTTTAGAGGTGAAGCAAGATCACGAGAACAATTTAATCATCCGAAAACCCGGAACCACGGGTTACGAAAGTTCGGCGCCGATCATCATCCAGGGCCATCTGGACATGGTCTGCGATAAAACGCCTGATTCGGCCCACTGCTTCGAAAAAGACCCGATTTCCCTTCTCGTGGAAGGCGATCGCGTCAGAGCGGATCGAACGACTCTGGGAGCCGATAATGGGATCGCCGTCGCTTACGCGATGGCCCTTCTCGAATCGGACGAAATCCCGCATCCTCCTTTGGAAGTGCTATTGACAACCAACGAAGAGAGCGGTATGGATGGCGCGCGCGCCGTCCAAAGGAAGGATTTGATCGGCAACACACTCATCAACCTCGACGCCGAAGAAGAAGGCGTCTTTTTGGTCGGGTGCTCCGGGGGCGTTCGCGTAGACGTCACACAGGATCTTTCACGCGAAGAAGCCGCTGGTCTCTTCTATGCGATTACCGTCGGAGGGTTGAAAGGAGGACATTCCGGCGCCGATATCCATCTAGAACGCGGCAATGCCAATCGAATCCTCGCGACGCTCCTCTGTTCCCTTAAAAAATCGTTGCCCTTCCGTTTGGTCGATTTTACGGGCGGATCCAAAACCAACGCGATCCCCCGAGACGCGAACGCTTTGATCGTATTTGATTCCGCCGATGCAAAAGAGGTTCCGGAATCCCTCGATCGCCTGGCTAAAGAGATGAAAAATGAGTTTCGCACCGCTGATCCCGGGCTTCGTATAGACGGCGAACAGGTTTCGATCCGTCAAAACGCCTGGTCCGTCGCGGACACGGACCGTTTCCTGCGCGTGATGACCACCTTGCCGAACGGCTTGCTGCACCGGAGTATGGAGATCTCCGGCTTGACAGAAACCTCATGCAATCTTGGCGTTGTGACGACGGAAGCAGCGACGGTTACATGTCATGCGTCGATTCGCAGCTCTGTTACCTCCCGCAAATGGAAGGTTGTCGATCAGTTCCTTGCCCTGGGGGCGCTATCCGGCACTCGCGTTAAAGTCCTTTCGGACTATCCACCCTGGGAGTACCGACCACAATCCCCTATCCGCGATATCTTTGTCGAAAGCTTCAGAGCCCTTTTCGGAAAGGACCCGGTTATCACGGCAATTCACGCGGGACTGGAGTGCGGTTTATTCACGGAGACGCTCGGAGAGATGGATATGATCGCGATTGGCCCGAACCTTTACAATGTCCATTCTCCCGAAGAGTCGATGAGCCTCTCTTCCGTCGCTCGTGTATGGGAGCTGTTGAAAGAAGTCTTTAAAAGGTTGAAATGACGTGCTTTTCTTTTTTTCCGTAACCGGCCTTCGGCCGGTTTTTTCATTATGGGCGATCCTTGACGCTCAGTTCATAGAACAGGCGACGAACCTCCTCGTTGGATAGCTTCGCCTCCGAAAACCCGTACTCCGTTCGGATAAAGGCGTCGGTTATCTGCCGCAGGTTCTCTGACGGATGCGACGCCAGCAACTCGTAGGGTGTCACCATGCGGTGACCCGGATAGCGCTTGGCGCGTATCCATCGGTAGACGTGCTTGACCAATTCGCCACCTGTGAGGTTTAGGTCGGGCGGGGGTGTGTCTTCTACCGATACGCTCGGGGGGGGTTCACGATCGAAAATCCCTTTTTTGATCGGTTTTCGGCTCAGGTATCGGAGCAAGAGGAGAGACAGAAGCGATAAGGTGGCGGTTATCACCAAGACGTTGACCAGCGCCATCGAAACTTCGACGGTTCGAACCATCGCTTCCGTTTCCTCTCCCGGCGCCCCGG
>CAZMHO010000046.1:0-15234 GCA_964566085.1 uncultured Thermotogaceae bacterium
GATAAACACAATGGGAATGGTGATCTGTCCGGAAAGGGCGATGAAACCGAGCAGATACAAGAGAATCCCGTGGCCGAAATCGGCATTGACCATGATCTTTTTCCGGTTCCATCGATCACCCAACACGCCCGCGAAGGGGGTAGCCGCCAATCTCGGAATGATGCTGAGGAGGGTAAAAATCCCCATCGTCGAGGCTGAGCCGGTCACATCTAAAATGAACAAAGGCAGGGCGATCATCTGTATACCGGCTCCGATCAATGACACTAATCTACCTAAAGCGAACAGAACAAAGTTGCTTTTACTGTAAACTCCACCCATGACTTCTTCCCCTTTCAGAATCGGATCGATCAAACGAAGGTAAAAGTATTAAATTTTTTTAAGAATAGCGTTGAATTATGATCATTATACAATATAATAATATAAAAGTCAATACTTATATCATTGAATACGGGATTAAAATTAAAATAATTGATATTCCTCTATACTCTCAAAGAATTTTGGTTCTTAATACTGAGTAAATATAAGGTTTCTTTCACTATTTGGTAGATTCCATCACGAGCGCCGCGTGATCATAGAACACGCGCATCAGATCGGTCAGTTCGGCGAGGGCTCCTTCCACAGTATATTCCCCCTTCAGCAAACATAAACAATTCTTGCCACGGGCAACCGTTTTCCTGGTTTTAGGCCAATTGCGAGTATTTGGGCCGCCCCTAACGATCCGGGAGTTTCGGATAACCCCGCCACTCTCCTGCCGCAGAAAAAAATACGGGCAGACACGCTTGTCTACCCGTACGGTGAAACCCGACACGAATCCAAAAAGAAGCGCCCTAAAATGCCCTGGTCACGGTATCAGCCATAGGGCGCCCTGCTACGACATTATTCCCAAACGATTTCGAAACCAGTTACATCCTTGAGGTCCAAAGCCAGCGCTTCGAGGGTATCCATCGCATCGGCTCCACCGCTGATTATTTTGTGGACGGCTTTGAAGAACAGCGTGGAAACTTCGTTATATCTCGGCGCGGAAGCCGTTGAAGGCCGCGCGGCTGCGTTGATGAACACATTGTACAGACTGCCAAAGATTGGGGTTGCCTTTAAGACGTCGGCATCCTGGTACAGTGACATCACGGTAGGATTGTAGGAACCCTTAATCGCGCGAATCTTCTGATTTGAGTAATTGGAAAGGAAGAATGCAAGCTGTGCCGCCAGAGCCGGGTTCTTGGAGTATTTGCTGACGGCGACCTGCCAGCCGCCAAGCGCCGCTGCGCCTTTTCCACTCTTTCCGGCAGGTAGCGGAGCCGCTCCAAATTTTCCACGAATAACGCTTCCCTGTTGTTCTCCCAAGCTGTACGCATATGGCCAGTTTCTCATAAACAGAGCGTTTCCACCTTGGAATACGCCACGGGCATCCTCTTCTCCAAAACCCAGTACGCCTTTAGGAGCAATCGTTCCGATCCAACCGCGCACTTTCTCAAGAATTTCGGCCGCATTCTTGTTCGCGATGGTAATCTTCTTGTCGGGGCTAATAATCGCGCCGCCGCCATTGGATACGATCCACTCGAGCGCATCGCAGGTCAAGCCTTCATAGGCGTTGGCTTGGAAAACGAAACCCCAGAAATCAGGGTTGGTCTTTCTTTCGCCGGCTTGAACCACTTTCGCCATCGCTTCGAGTTCGTCCCAGGTTGCGGGAGCATGATCGTAACCATATTTCTTTAACAGATCGGTGCGGTAAAACAGAAGTCCGGCATCCGTAAACCAGGGCATCCCGATCAATTTTCCATCCACAGTATTGTTCTGGATAATGGCTGGGAAGTGGTTGCCCACATAGTCGTGCGCTCCGTATTGATACAAATCCACAAAATGCTGAGCAAGGTCTCCAGGCCAAATGACGTCGATCTGGTAAACGTCTACTTCGGAACTTTTCGCTTCGAAAAACTGTAGATACAGTCCGAGTCTGTCCGTTGCCAGGTCTGGCGTTTCAAGCACTTTAACGGTGATGCCCGGGAAAATCTTCATGAACTCTACCGCCGCTTCCTGGCAAAGCTCAAACTCCTGACCGACTGCGCCGGCAGCGATCGTCAATACGACATTTTGTCCAAAGCTCAAAAGTGTTAGGATGGATATTAGAACCATAACCAATAGACTTTTTTTCATTTGGAACCTCCTTTTTAAATATGGTATCGAATACTGTTCTCGGATACTTTATCCTTTTACCGCTCCGGCGGTGAGGCCGGCTACAATCCTTTTCTGGAAAATCAACACTAATAACACGACCGGAAGGGTGACCACGATAGCGGCGGCCATAATCTCTCCAAACGGTTCCTGCCGCGCGATCGTGCCGGAAAATAAGGAAATCGCTACGGGGATGGTTCGGGCAGTGGGTTCGATCGAAGTAAAGGTGAGCGCAAAAAGGTATTCATTCCACGCGGCGATAAACGCGAGCAACCCCGTGGTGACCAAAGCCGGCCCTGTCAACGGCAATAAAATCATCCAAAACGTCTGGAAGGGTGTCGCCCCATCCACCTGCGCGGATTGCATAATCTCGAACGGAAGCTGTTTGAAAAATGTGGTTAAAACCCACGTGGTAAACGGAAGCGTAAAAATCATATACGTGAGGATCATACTGGGAACCGCCGCCAATTTTAGGGTCGTAATCACCGCGTAAAGTCCGCTTAAAACCGTTACCTGCGGAAACATCGTCATCGATAAAATCAGATACAGCGTCATCTTTTTTCCCTTGAAATAGAGTTTTCCTAACGCGAACGCGGAGAAGGAACCGATGATAAGCGAGAACAAGGTGGTGCAACCGGCTACGAAAATGCTGTTTCCGATGCTTCGCACAAATCGCGGATTCGAGAAGACGTTGACATAGTTCTGGAAATATATCGATACCGCTCCGTTCACATCGCGGGGAATAAAGGTGGCCGGAGACTGCATCAGCTGATTTTCATCTTTCAAAGAGGAGTTCACGGCCCAGTAAAAGGGGAAGAGTAGATAAATGAAGATAAACGTAATCAACAGATAGAAGGCCGTTTTGGAAAACCAGCGCTTACCGAGTTTGCGACTCAAGACTTCTCCACCCCCATCAAACGCATATACAAAACGGCAAAAACAGCGATAAAGATGAAGATCACGACCCCGATTGCGGAGGCCATTCCCATTTGTCGGTTCTGAATCAACTGGAAATAGTTGTAAGTGGCCATTGAATACATTTTGCTGCCTAACAACACCTGGAATACATCGAATACCCGAAGCGCATCCAGCGTTCGAAAAATCAGCGCGACTGCCAGAGCGGGACGTAGCATGGGAAGGGTTATCGCAAAGAATTGCCGCGCTTTACTGGCTCCGTCGACTTGTGTGGCTTCATACAGTTCCAGAGGAATCGTCTGCAAACCCGCCAGAAGGAGTAACGCCATATACGGAGTGGTTTTCCATACGTCCACCATCACCATGGCAGGCATTTGCAAAGCCGCTTCGGTTAGAAAAGAAGACTGCCCGTCCCCCAAACCCAATCGATAAAGCAGCATATTGAAGAACCCGGCTTTTCCAGGATTCAGCATCCACTCCCAGATACGCGCGGACACGACAGTGATTACGGCCCAGGGCACCAGCATCGTTGTGCGCAGCGCGCCTTTGGCTTTAAAGTTGCTGTTGACTACCAAAGCGATAAACAACCCCAGAATCGTTTCTAACAAAACGGAATAGATCGTGAATACCAACGTGTTTCCGATCGCGTTTAAAAATTCAGGGTTACGCGCGCCCACCACGTATCTCTTCCCAAACCAGTCGAACTGGTTGAGTTCCCTGTATCGATACGGATCGCGCGGGAGAATCTGGATAGCCCTCTGATAAACCGGTTTCCCCGTCTTGTCATCGATTTTTACGCTTCCGTCCGGGTTGAGCGCCGGTGGGAGCTCTTTGATCGTGAACCCCAGCAGCGAGAAATAATTCTCGAATCCGATGAATTTGGTTGTTTTCTCAGCTCCGCCGGCGAATTCGCGATCCGTAAAACTGGTTACAAAAACATCGCCCAACGGATAAATCGCAACGATTGCAAGAATAATAAAGGTTGGAAGAAGAAGCTTATACGATAACTGTTGCTGGCGCCTGAGCAATAAATCCGTGTGTTTTCTCGCCATAGACCACCGCCTTTAAAAAAATCACGCGTAACCCGTAAAGTAGATAAATTGGAAAATTGGACATGGAAACGATTTCATTATAACACGGTCGTACCTACAAGAAAAATCTAAAATCGCGAATTTTTCCCGGAAGAAGAGCGATTATTGCCTGAAAATCTTTCGTTTTCGAGGAATTATGAATGTATCAAATATTTTATTTTTCTTGTCTTTGTTAACGGGAATACGATGGAATAGCCGCGGCGATTCAAAGCCGATGCCGTGAACCAGAAAACAAGCCGAAAGGGTGTTTTTGAAACGGGTTTTGCAGCTTTCAGGCGGTGGAATACGACTGGTTATGATAGAATAATCGATGTGAAAGAAACCGATCGCGCGGGCTGCGTCGGGGTGAGGCGTGTGAGCCCCCGTACCCGCCAGGAGGAATCCATGAAACGTTTACTGATTATCGGAGAGATGCTTATAGACCTAATATCCGCAGATTACACGAAAAGCGTCGGGGATGCCGTTCGTTTCAACCGCTTCGCGGGCGGGTCTTCCGCAAATATTGCAAGCAATCTTGCGGATTTTGGGTTTTTACCGAGTTTTGTTTCTAAAGTTGGAACGGATGTTTTCGGCGATTTTCTGATTCGAAACCTCGAAGAACGCGGGATCGATGTTTCTTATATCCAAAGAGATAACCGTTTTCATACCTCCCTTGTTTTCGTGGCTAAATCCAAAGAAAGTCCAGACTTTGTTGCTGTCCGGGCTGCGGACCATCACATCGAACACACCGCAGAACTGGAGGGTCTCATCGAACGTTGCGATTATCTGCACATCAGTTGCTGGCCGCTATCCTATGACCCGTCAAGGACTCTGGTTATGAAGATAGTCGAGCAATGCGCCGAACAAGGAAAACACGTCTGTTTCGATCCCAACTATCGGCCGATTTTGTGGGAACGCGGAACAGAGGCCTTACAAACCCTGCGCGGCGTTTTCTCGCGCGCATTCTTATGCAAGCCTTCCGAAGACGACGCTTTTTATCTCTTCGGTAAGGGCGACGCCAATGAGTATATCGAAAAATTCCATCAAGCGGGCGTTCGGAACGTGATGCTGACTCTCGGAAAGAAGGGAGCCTTGATTTCTGATGGAACGCGAGTCGAGCCGTTGCTGCCTTTAGCGAAACGCGTGGTGGATACCACCGGAGCGGGCGACGGCTTTTGGAGCGGGGTATATGCGGGGCTGCTTCAGGGAATGGATATCTTTGAATCTGCGCGGATTGGCAATGCCGTTGCAACTTACCGTGTGGAACACCTTGGAGGAGGAACAAAACTGCCTACGCTGCAAGAAATCTTAAAACGTTGAAACGGGGGCAAACATGAAGATCATTTTTTTAAACCCACAAGGCAATTTTGATGCGAAAGACCGGTACTGGACAGAGCATCCGGATTTTGGCGGGCAACTGGTGTACGTAAAGGAAATCGCTTGCGCCCTTTCTGAGTTAGGAATCCGTGTGGATATCGTCACGAGGCGTTTTAAGGATGACCAGTTTCAGGGCTTTGATCAGGAGCTGGACGGTTATCCTGGAATGCCAAATGTTAGGATTGTACGCATTCATGCGGGAGATAACAGGTTTCTATCAAAGGAGTTGCTTTGGCCATACCTACCCGAATGGTGCGAAAATATCCATCGCTTTTATGAACAGCACCCGGAGAAGCCCACGTTTCTCACCGGACATTACGGAGACGGAGGCATCTGCGCGGCCATTCTTTCGAAAAAATGGGATATTCCGTTTTCTTTCACCGCGCATTCTCTGGGAGCCTGGAAAAGGGAGAAACTTCTGAACCAATCACGCGCTCACCAAATCCCCGCCCAAGTACGGTCTATACCATGGCCGGGGCATGTCGGCGTAGAGCTCGAAGCCAAGTACCATTTTTCGCCCAGGATTATTGCGGAAAGGATAGCCATGCAATATGCGGAGGTGATTTTTGCAAGTACCCGTATGGAGCAGCAGGAACAGTACGCTCACCCAGATTATCAGGGTATCGAAAACCTTTTGAACGCTGAAAAATTCGCGATCGTGCCTCCCGGAGTGAATCGTAAAATATTCCACGAAAAAAACGCCGAAGAAGATGCGTTCACCCAAAAAATGATTCCGTCCAGTGGCCCCTGCATTGTGCTGGCTTCGCGAATCGATGAAAAAAAGAATCACCTTCAAGCGCTCAAAGCCTACGCGAAAAGTGGCCTGTTGAGAAAAAATGCGAAGATGTTGATATCGATTCGATATCCAAATCCCTTTTATACTCTGGAAGGAGTTCCCGAAGCGGATAAAAAAATCATGCATTCTTGGATAGAGTATATTGAAACAGAGAAAATCACAGAGAACGTGGTGTTTTTTCAGGCGAACAGCCAGGAGAAACTGTCTTCTCTGTATCGAGCGAGTCGGAATACCGCATCGGCGTTTTGTTTGCCCGCAGTGTATGAACCCTTTGGTTTAGCTGTCATTGAAGCCATGTCCTGCGGATTGCCCGTGGCTGCTACACGAAACGGCGGCCCTTCGGAAATCCTGTTCGATGGAAAAGATCGGTATGGCGTTCTATTCGACCCGGAAAATACGGACGACATCGCGCGTGCCCTTGAAGAAATCCTGTTCGAAAGCGACTATGCGACGCTTTCTAAAATTTCCGTAGAAAGGGTAGAAGATAAATACTCCTGGGAAAGCGCCGCAAAAGGATATATAGCGGCTATCGAACAGGCATTAACCCGAAAGAAGTGTCCTTATATTGATTTGCAGCCGTTTTTTAAGGCCATCGCGTGCTACTCTTAGCCCAACTTTCGACCAGTTGGGAGAAAACGGGCGAAAACTGAGGAACACTTCTTCGGAAACCCGCATCACATTGTTAAGGATGCGGGGGATTCCAGAATGAGGCGGCTGATAGAGGATTTTTCGATTGACTCGGGGACTCTTTTTTCTCTTAAGCCTTCTTTAAGGTAACTCCTTTATACTCGGTTTGTCTTGATGGAAAAGACATATCGAAAAAAGGAGAGGAAGAACATGAAAAAGATAATCAGTTTACTCGTATCGGTTTTATTAGTCGCCACGATCTTTGCCGCAATCCCCTTGACAGAAAAGGAAGAACAGACGATCCTGCACATGTTGGAAGAAGAAAAGCTGGCCAGAGATGTCTACGCGGTACTTTATGAAAAATGGGGAACGAATCCCTTCAGCAACATCGGAAGGTCCGAGCAGAAACACTTCGATGCGATTATGGAAGAACTCGTGATTCCATTTGGAATAAAGGTTCCCGCGACCGTTAACCAGCCGGGCGTTTTTACCGCCCCCGAACTGCAAAAGCTATACGATGACTTGGTGGAAGCCGGAAGCGTATCGATAACGGAAGCTTACCGGGTGGGTATGGCGATCGAAGATGTAGACATTTACGATTTAGAACGCGCTTTAACGATTACCGGAAATCCAGAGTTGAAAGAGGTGTTCTCAGATCTCCTGAAAGCTTCTGAAAGCCATATCAGCACGTTCAACTATCAACTGCAAAAGTATGGTCTGGTTTACACCCCGCAATATCTGACGCAAGAGAGATTCGAACAAGCGCTACAGTCGAAGTCCTTTGGCAACGGGGTCAATGGAAATCAAAGCGCGGGCCATGCTTACGGTCAGAACGGGGAAGGCCAAAACAAGGAAAACAACCAAGGCAACGGGTGGGGGCAACAAAGCGCCACCGAGGGCAAAAATCTGAATCGCAACACCTCGGGAAAAGGCCGAAACCGCTGATCCTTTTCGAAGAACGCGCTGCGGTATTATCAGAAACGGGGCGAACAATGCCCCGTTTTTTTTCGGATCCTTAGATTCCAAGTTCCGATCACGATCGCTTTCTCTGAGCCCTATCCTTCTTCTGCTTGCCCGACTCTCGCCCGCTCCGATGCCCTCACGCGTCGGAGTAGTTATCGAAGTACCCTTGGATTAAGACAACGGGTGTGCCTTTGTCGCCGCTGCCGGTCGTGAGATCGCATAAAGAGCTGAGGAGGTCGGTCAACCGTCTCGGTGTCGTTCCTTGGGATAACATCTTCCCTTTCAGGTTGCGGTCTTTTTGGCGGATGGTCTCTTTAATGGCTTCATTAAGCTCTTCGCCTTGGAGAGAGGAAAACTGGCTGTCCAAAACGTACTTCAGCTTGATTTCATTCGGAGTGCCTTCGAGCCCTTTTGTGTAAAAAGGAGAAGTGACCGGATCCGCCAGCTCCCAGATTCCGCCGACGGGGTCCTTAAAGGCGCCGTCGCCGTAGACCATGACTTCGATTTCTTTGGATGTTTTTTCACGTAATTCTTTTTGAATACCATCCACCAAAGGGTCTCCGTCCCTCGGGAAGAGTTTGACCTTTTCTTCCGTCGCTTTATTGGAGCCCAAGAGGCCGTACAACGGATTATACCCGCTTCCCTGAACGCTCGTCGTGAGGATTTCATCCGTGCCGAAAACGATTTTCGCCCCCAGGTCCCGCAACAGCCGTTTCGTTTTTTGGCGTTGATGCACGTTGGCCACCAATACGTCGGCGCAGTAATCCAGTATCGTGGCCGCTCGATTCGAGAAGACGTATTCGATTTCGCATCCTTCTTTTTCGATAACCTCCCGGTAGTAGCGCACGTAGTTGATCCCGGTAAAAGGATGGACCTCCTCGCCAAAATGCGTTTCATATTCTTTCTCGCTTAAAACGTCTGTCCAAGGGTCGATGCGATACTTTTCAAGGAGTTCTTCACGAAACAGCGCGTTTCCGACTTCGTCTGCGGGATAGCTGAGTTGGACGGTTAATTTCCTGGCCCCTCGCGCGATTCCCCTGAGAATAATGGCGAAACGGTTTCGGCTCAACGGCGAGGGAAAGACAAGACCGATATGGCCGCCGGGGTATTTGCTTCGGATATCCGCCGCAATCTGGTCAACGGTGGCGTAGTTTCCCTGGGATATGGCCACAACCGCTTCCGTGACCGCGACGACATCTCTGTCCTTGAAGGAAAAATGCTCTTCCTTCGCGGCGCTCAAAAGAGATGCCACGACAATGTGCTGCAAGGGGTCTCCGGTGCGGATAATCGGGGTTCGAATCCCTCTGACGACGGTACCGACGGTTCTCATCTTTTTCCCTCCTGGGCTTTTCAAAGAGTGATCCCGGCCATATAGAGGCTTTCGGGACTGTTCTTCGGCTTTCGGATTCGGTGAAGAACGGTTTATTGTATCACATTTGAAGAACCCGGAATCGAACTTTAGGAGGCGATTTCTTACCGATCTGTCTGCCTCTTTCGAAAGCGATGCCGCGAGCCTCTATTCTTCGGGCGAGATAGAGATTGATAGAGCCTGTGTGTGTGACAGTGGTATAATAGGGTTCTTGGAGGTGTGAGATGTTTCCGTTGAAAGACACGATTGGAAGTTTGAAGAAACCTTATATGACTTACGCGATTATCGTCGCCAATATCGTCATATTCATCATCCAAATCAGTTTATCGGGCCAGAAAGTCATCGTCGGCGCGCAAGTCTGGGACGGAATGAACGCCTTCACTTTCCAATTCGGCATGATATCGGCCCGGTTTACGGACAGCGCTTACGCCCAGACCTTTCGAGCCGCATTTCCTGGAAGCATCCCCGCGATTTTCACCGTTTTTACCGCGATGTTCCTGCATAGCGGGTGGCTCCATTTGGTTTCGAATCTCTGGGCGCTTTGGATATTCGGGGATAATGTCGAAGATATGATGGGGCATTGGCGGTTCCTTTTGTTCTATATTCTCGCCGGACTCGCGGGAAACTTGATGTTCTTCGTGTCGTCCCTGTTTACGAAGATACCGCTGGTGGGGGCGTCCGGCGCGATAGCCGGCGTGATGGGAGCCTATCTTGTTCTCTTCCCATACGCGAAGGTTCGAACCTTGTTCATCCTCTTCATTTTCCCTTATATCGTCGATATCGCCGCGCCGATCTACTTGGGCGTTTGGTTTATCCTGCAGTTTTTCAACGGGGCGACCTCGATGATGGGCCGAAGTGGAACAAGCTCTGTCGCTTATTGGGCGCATATCGGCGGATTCGTCTTTGGATTGCTCGTGTTCAGGTGGTTTTTGACTAAAGGGCGTGTCGCGAAGATCGGGTGAAGGCGGTGGTTCACACGCATCCTGACCGTTCGTCCCTAAAGGAGTGAAGGTTATGCCAAAAGTGTTTCGATTGGAAAAATTAGAATCCGAATTTTTAAGAATCTTGTCACAAGCTTTACAGGAATGGAAGAATCCGGATTTTCCGAAAGAGAAAATCTCTTTCACCAGAGTCCTTCTGTCCAAGGATAAACGATACTTGGATCTTTTCGTGAGTATCTTTGAAACCTCGGGCGCTTTGGAAGATCGCGAGAATCTGTTTCAAGCGCTTCAAACCCATACCAAGCACTTTCGATCCGTTTTGGCGAGGAATTCGCACATGTATGTGACGCCGGAGATCCGGATGGTTTTTGACCGGGGTATCGAGGAAAGTGTGAGAATGCAAAAAATCATCGACGGACTGAAGAATGAAGGATAGTTTTTCTCCATACAACGGGATATTGGCCGTCAACAAACCCTCCGGGCCTTCTTCGCACGATATGGTCTATCGGTTGCGATCGTTGCTGGGCATCCAAAAAATCGGTCATGCCGGGACGCTGGACCCTTTCGCTTCCGGGGTCTTGGTGATGGGGGTTGGGCAAGCGGCAAAAATCCTGGAATACCTTCAGCATCAAAAAAAAACCTATCGTATGGTTTTTCGCTTGGGATTAACCACCGACACCTTTGACTGCAACGGGCAGGTGATCGAGGAAAAAGAGGTCCGTTTCAGTCAGGAAGAGGTTCAAGAAGCGGTAAACGCTTTCGTCGGCGGGTACGATCAGGTTCCTCCCGTTTACAGCGCAAAGAAGGTAAACGGGCAAAGGCTCTATGATCTCGCCCGGAAAGGGAAGATCATCCGAATGCCTCCGAAAAGCGTCGTGATCGATCGGATCGATATTTTATCGATTCAGGAGGCCGATATCACCGTCGAGGTCGTCGCCGGCGAAGGAACCTATATGCGGTCTCTGGCGATGGACATCGGTTACCGTCTGGGAGTAGGGGCCACCGCCCTGTCTCTCGTACGGCTAAAAAGCGGCTCCTTTTCCGTCGAAGAGGCTCTGACGATCGGCGAAGAGATATCCAAGGAACGTTTGATCCAGTCGATTATTCCGATCGAGGAGGCGTTGCCCGAGTATAAAAGGCTCTACCTGTCTGAAGAGAACGTTTCGGAAGTCCGGAACGGAAAGCAGATCTACGCCTTCTTTCCGACGGCGGGGCCTTCCGGATTGAGCAGCGACTTCGGCTTTGAAAAAGACGAACTGTTACTAGCCTGCGCGCAAACCGGAAAACCGGTGGCGATTATCCGCGCGGATGTCAACGGTTCCTTCGCCGCCGGTTTGGTCCAGCGATCGATGAATCGGCGAATCGCGACGTTGGTTAAGGTCTTTGGAGGGATGTGATCGTTGAACGCCATAACGATAGGCATCTTTGACGGCATTCATGCGGGTCATCGGCGGTTGATCCATCAAACGGTTAAAAAACGGCCTTCCGCAGGCCAGGCTGTAATGCTGACCTTTCCGTACCCGCCCGAGTACTATTTCAACCCCCGCGAATTTGAAGGATTGCTTTACCTGACGGAAGAAAAGGAAAAACGCGCCCGCGCATTGGGGATCGACCTGGTCGAGACGCTCGACTTTCCAGCTCTGAAAGACATGACCCCTTCGGAGTTTGTGGACCGTATTCTGTGCCCGCTGGACCCCGCTTGGGTTATCGTCGGTTACAACTTTCGGTTTGGCCGCCACCGTGCGGGGACCACCGATTTTTTGCGGAGGTACGGAAGAAAAAAAGGATTCCAAACTTCGGTCATACCACCGGTCTTCGTGAACGGCGTCAAAGTGAGCAGCACGATGATCCGCACCTTCTTAAAAAGCGGCGATGTCACGAAAGCCAATGCGTTTTTGAACCAACCGTATCTTTTGGAAGGGACGCTCGCGGAATCGCCGGATACCGGAGTCCTGTCCGCGCTGTTTTCTCTGCGCTTTCTCCGAAAGGGATCGGGATTTGTGGCGCTTCACCCCGGTTACTACTTGGTTCGCAATCGGCATCTCGGATTCGCCCTCCTCTACGTCTCGTCCAAAGCGCTTTCAAACCCATCTGCCCTGTTTTCCGTCCACCTGCTGGGATTCGATCGGGAGAACCCCCGAAGTACTGGGTTCGTTGACCCGAAAACACGCTATGATTGGATCCTCTCGAAATACCTGTCCCCCAGAATCGACCGAACGATCCTGGAAGCTCTACGCGGTCAGGGGATGACGGCAACTTGCTCCCGCTGAAGTTTCCGATCAAGTTCAGGACCTGCCGCGCGGTTTCATGACGAGATTCGATCAAAGACGAGGACCTGACTTTGGAAATGGGTCGGCTCTAAGAGCTTGACCGCAAACTTGCGTTCAAAGAGGATGGGAACCCCAATCTGCTGCAGGACGGATCCCGAGAAAACTTGATCGGTTCCGCGCAACCGGTACCTTGAGCGGGCATCCAGCCCTTTCAAACGAATCATCGGGACCTCGAAGAGTTTCAACGGAACCGGGTTTTTAAGAACGATTACGACCGCTGTTTTTCCCTCTTCCTCGAGGGATTCGTTCACCGTCCACCCGTGTTCGGAAGGCCACCGCAAGCGAACCAACCGTCCGTTTTGTATCACCTCTCGGATCGACTTATAGAGGGTAATCAGCGCTCTGGCTTCCGCTACCTCTTCCGGGGCAAAATCAGAGAGGTCGGCGCCGATTCCCAAGGAGCCCAGCATCGCGGTATGAAAACGGAAGGATAGCGGGTAGGCATTTTTTCCGCCCCAGTCGGTGACCCAATTCATCATCACCTTCGGCGCGTAGGCTAAAGAGAACCCTTCCTGGATGGACTGCCGGTCGAACGGATCGGTGTTGTCGCTCGTCCAGACCTGATCGGCGCGTTTCAATATGCCGAGATCCACACGGCCGCCTCCGCCGGCGCAGCTTTCAAAGGCAACCTTCGGGTGCTTCCGTCGCAACGTGTCCCAGATTTCATAGAGATGATGAACGTACCGGACCCACATTTCCCGGTCTTTTCCCTCTGGCGCCTGTGTCCATCCCGATTCGAGGATGGGACGGTTCATATCCCATTTGATGAATTCGATCGCGTTCTCGGACAGCAACCAATCGAGGGTCCCGAGTATAAACCCTTTCACTTCCGGTTTCGCCAGATTCAGAATGAGTTGGTTGCGCCGAAGAGTCATCGGCCGGTTCGGAAACTGCAACACCCAGTCCGGATGCGCGCGAAACAAGTCACTGTCCGGATTGACCATCTCGGGCTCCACCCATAGGCCAAAGTCCATTCCTCTTGAGTGGACGTGGTCGATCAAGGGTTTTAGCCCATTCGGAAACTTTCGCGGATTCGCCTGCCAGTCGCCTAACCCCGCCTGATCGTTGTCGCGATTGCCGAACCACCCGTCATCCATCACAAAGACTTCAATGCCGATCTCGGCGGCGAGGTCGGCCAATCGTTTCTGATTGGCTTCGCTTACCGAAAAGTTTGTGGCTTCCCAGGAATTGTAGAGGATTTTGCGACAGGAAGAGGCCGTTTCTCCCGCGGGTTTCGGCAGCAGATGCTCCCGCTCGTATTGATGAAGGTTACGGCTCATCTGCCCGAACCCTTCGGAGGTAAATCCGCCGATGAAGGGGGGCGTTTCGAAGGACTCCCCCGGCTTTAGGCGTATCTGCGTATCCCAGGGATTGATCCCACCGCAAATTTGGATGTTCTCATATAGCTGCTGAAAAACGGTAATACGCCAGTTTCCGCTCCATCCGAGCGCCCCGAACCATACCTCTCCGCGCTCTTCGCCCGCGTCGGCGCTCAGCGCGAAAAACGGATTGTGAAAGGCGGAGGTTTGGCCCAAACGGCTCTCTAAAACGATCTTCCCCTCGGCCACGGACTGTACGGTCCGGCGGGTTTCGTGCGCCCACATCCCGGAAAGATGGGTGAGGTAATACCGCGCGTTTCCCGGAAGATACCAGGCGGCCGACCCGATCTCTTCCAATAAAACCGGTTGGTCGCTTTCGTTGACGAGAGTTATCCACCGTTCTATCAAGTCGACCTGCTCGAATAACCGGTAATGCAATTGAACCTTCAATCCATAGGGAGCGTCGCAAAGTTTGAGAATCACCGTATTCGGCGACGGATTTTCGTACCCGTCGTATTTCAGTACGACGTCGCGAACGCCGTCATAGAAGCAGGCCTTAATACACGCTTCCGCCATATTGCCTTCACCGCGAACCGGCGCTTCGTCATTCCAGTCCCACCAAACGCGATCGCGATACCTAGAAAGATCGGGATAGTCCGACGGATCTTCCAAACGCTCTCCCCACCAGGTATGCTTGAGATGGCCTCCCGGATGGAGGCCAAAGGCATATCCGGAACGGTTTGTTTCCAGTATCCATAACTGACGCTGGTGATCGAACGAAATCGGCATAGGATCCCTCCGTATCATTGGAATAGAAGATTATAGCACGTCGATTTCTTTCCCGTGAATAAGCCAAACTGGAACTTCACCTGCGGTAGTACCGCAGTCGGGGGGCCTTATAAAAACGCTCCTCACAAGGGGTCCCGTATATCGGTTGTCAATAATTCGGCGCCCTTCCCGTTCCGGGGATCGCATCGTCGGGCATACCCCCTTCCGCTAATAGGGGATCGCGCCGTCGCGAAGAAATAAACCGCTTACGCCGCGATAATCACGCGGGTTATCGCCTCTTTGAGGGACCACCCCGCCTACGGGCCACTTCCGGTGATGGGCGAAGGATAACGAAAATTCCCGTCCGATGGGGGGCGAAGGATAACGAAAATTCCCCTCCTTCGGAGGGGTGGCAGCCGAAGGCTGACGGGGTGGTGGTATTTTCGATTACCGACCCGGTAGATTTTTCGGTTAGCGAATACACATGAAACAATACGCGCGAAGGAAGAAACGAAAATTCCCGTCCGATGGGGGGGCGAAGGATAACGAAAATTCCCCTCCCTCGGAGGGGTGGCAGCCGCCAGGCTGAC
>CAZMHO010000047.1:0-10418 GCA_964566085.1 uncultured Thermotogaceae bacterium
GCAGTACCTGCCGCGGCGGTAAAAAGCCGCGACTACTGTCTTTCTGTCCCGGCTTCAGAACCATCATCGCGATCGATATCGGCGGAACGAACATTCGGACGGCTTTATCCGATTTGGACGGCGTTTTTTTAAAAAAGGTCGAAGGATCGACCCGTTCGGTGCATTCAAAAGCCGCGCTTTTGCAGCTCATTACGGAGTCGATCGACGCATTGGGAGATTTTCCGCGAGAGCGGACCGTCGGGATCGGGATCGGGCTTCCCGGAACCGTCGATCCCGCGAGCGGGATGATTCAATACATCCCCTCCTTCGGCCTCAGGGGGATCACGATATCGGAGGAACTGGCGGAAGCCTTCGGATGGCCTGTCTTCTTAGCGAATGATGTGACGTTGAATGCCTTAGGAGAGCTGTGGAAGGGAGAAGCGCGCGGGACCAAAAACCTTCTTCTGATCTCTTTGGGAACCGGCACAGGCTCAGGAATCATCCTCAACGGTCAGGTCTATGAAGGGGCGCACGGGTACGCGGGAGAGATCGGTTACCAAGTCACCGATTGGAGTCATGATGGTTCAGAAAAGAGAAACAGCGCGTTCGGTTCTCTCGAACACTGGTTTTCCGGGTATCATTTGGAAGAACGACTGGAAAAGATGGGTCGAAAGCGTTCTATTGAAGCCTTCTTCGAAGAAGCGCAATCAGATTCCGAGCTCTCCAATCTATTGCGCGTAGCGGTCGAACACTTGGCCTTAGGCATTTCAAACGCCATCGTCCTGTTCGATCCGGAAAGCGTGATCCTGACAGGGGGGATCGGTTACCATCAATATGATCGGATTACCCGGTTGATGCGCCCGGTGCTTCAACGTACGGTGCCGGAAGAAATTCTTAAGCAAATTGTGTTTCGGAAAGCAGTCTTAGGAAAAGACGGCGTGTTGATAGGCGCCGTTTCGTATGTGCAGAGAAAAGTGATCATGAGCAAGTCAACTTAGCGGAGGTGCGGTATGAAAAGAACAGTAGTGATGCTTGTGTTGTGTGTGGCACTCCTCGCGACGCTTTCTTTTGCGAAGACAAAGATCGTTTATTGGCAGTATTATTATGAAACCAAAATCAAAACAGTCGATCAGGTTATCAAGGAGTTCGAGCGGCAAAATCCCGATATCGAAGTCGAACACGTGAACTTCCCGTACGAGAACTATAACCAAAAGGTAGCCGCTTCTGTACCGGCCGGAATCGGTCCGGATGTCGTGAATCTGTTTTACGGATGGATACCTAAGTACGTGACCTCAGGCTATTTGCAGCCGCTCCCTGAGGATGAGTTCTCCAAAGAGTATTTCGCCGAGAACTTTTTCCCCTTCGTAGGCCCCGGGGTCGAGTTCGAAGGGAAAAGCTATGCTTTGCCGATCGCAGTAAGAAGTTTGTCGCTGATATGGAACAAAGACCTGTTCAAAGCGGCGGGCTTGGATCCGGAAGCCCCACCCTTGACGCTCAATGAATTAGTCGCGTACGCAAAGAAGCTAACCATCTACGACAGAGCGGGGAATATCGTACAGGCGGGATTGACGATGCAACCTTCCGGTCAGGGGCATCAGTGGATACGGGAAGGGCTCATCCGACAGTTCGGAGGCGTCCCCTATTCGAGCGACAACAAGACGGTGCTGTATGACAAGACCGGGGCCGGGTCGAACGTCCTGAAGTTTTATACCGATCTGATCGTCAAAGACAAGATCAGCTATCCCGGATTTATGAACGATGACGTGACCGCCTTTTCTTCCCAAAAAGCCGCGATGACCATCGACGGCTCTTTCCGTATCGGCACCTTGAGAAATGTGAAAGGTCTCAATTTCGCTTTTGCGGAACTTCCTTCCCACAACGGTGTGAAATCGAATTTCGCTTCCTTCTGGGCGAATGGGATCACCAAAAACGCAACCGGCGATCGCTTAATCGCTGCGATCAAATTCGTCAAATTCCTTTCTTCCGAGTATGTAATGGATCTTTGGCTTAAAAACGTAGGGGAATTGCCAGCGAATCCGGCTTTAGCGGCCAATTACTATGACGATCCCACGTACGGGCCCTTCTTGAAGGGATTGGAATATGCGCACGCCACATTCTTCGTCGACGAAACCGCTCAGCGGCAAGTCATCATGGATGCTGTCGATAAGGTTATCAACGGGTACTCTCCGGAATCTGCGTGGAAAGAGATGGCGGTAGAAGAGCAAAAAGTGCTGGATAAATTCTGGAAATAGTGTCTTCACGACGGAGGCGGGTCAACCGATCAACTGCGAAACGGGGAGACCCGCCCTTTTATCATCAATTCACCTTGTTCCGGTCTCCGTTATTTTCGAAATCATTTCGGGCGGTGATGGCATGAAACTGCGTCAAAAGAAGACGATGACGGCTTACCTCTTTCTCATAGTTCCGCTTATTTTCTTTATCTTCGTTCGGTTTTATCCGACGATTTACGCTTTTTGGCTCTCTTTTACCGATTGGAACATCATCTCGCCGAAGATGAATTTTGTCGGTTTCGACAATTTCCGGGAACTATTCTCCGATTCCGTCTTTATGAAAGCGCTGGGGAATACTTTCAAGTACGTTCTTTACGGCGTTCCTCTCGTTTTGATCTTATCTTTTGGCATTTCATTGCTCCTGAACAACATACGAAAAGGCCAAGCCTTTTATCGGTTGATCTACGTGATGCCTTATATCACGCCGCTCGTGGCTGTGAGTTGGGTGTGGCGATGGATGTACCAGCGTCCGCCTATCGGAGTGATCAATAATCTCTTATCCTTCGTCGGCCTTCCCACGCAACGATTCCTGTTCAGTATGGATCAGGCCCTGATCGCGATCGTCGTGACGACGGTCTGGGTTAATCTCGGATATTGTATCGTTATCTTTCTCGCCGGGTTGCAAACGATACCGAAAGAATACCTCGAAGCCTCGAAAATAGACGGTGCGAATCGGTGGCAGGTTCTCACGAAAATCACGGTTCCGTTGCTTAATCCGGTGATTGTATTCCTGGTCGTTACGCAAAGCATCCTCTTTCTTCGAATTTTCACACAAGTGTACAATATGACGGATCAGGGTTCGGGAGGTCCATTGAATTCGACCAAGCCACTTGTTTTGTATATCTACCAAAAAGCCTTTTTGTCCTTCGAGATGGGATCCGCCTCGAGCGCGACTGTCGTTTTGTTCGGCATTATTCTATTGATCACGCTTTTGCAATTCCGGTTGCTCAAGCGGAGAGTTCAATATTAGGGGGCGGAAAAGATGACGCGTTCCGATCGTGTTGTACGGATCCTTTCTTATACAATATTAACTGTTTTGATCGTTGTCATGATCTTCCCTTTCCTATGGATGGCCTTTTCCTCCTTTAAGTCCACGGCTGAGATTTATAGCCAAAACTATCTCCCGAAAAATCCGATCATCGACAACTATCAAGAAATCTTCAGTTCTTCGCTGTTTCTCCGCTGGCTTATGAATAGCGGTATAATTGCGATTATCACGACGATCTCTGTTTTATTTTTCGATTCGTTGGTCGGCTTTACGCTGGCCAAGTATCAATTCCCCGGTAAGAAAATCATCTTCGCGCTCATCCTCAGTACCCTTATGATTCCCACGGAAATGCTCGTGATCCCTTGGTATATCATGTCCAGCCGTTTCGGTTGGCTGGATTCCTATTGGGGCATCATGTTCCCGGGGATGATGAGCGCGTTTGGCGTTTTTCTGATGCGCCAGTTTATGGATTCCGTTCCGGACGATCTTCTGGATGCCGCGCGGATAGACGGAATGTCCGAATTCGGCATCTTCGTGAAAATTACGCTACCGCTCGTAAAACCGGCGCTCGCGACGCTGGCGATCTTCAATTTTATTGGCGACTGGAACGCGTTTTTATGGCCGCTGATCGTCTCGAGCACTCCGAAAATGTATACGCTTCCGGTGGGCTTAGCGTATTTTTCAAGCGAAAACCTGATGCGCTGGGAAATGATTATGACCGGCTCTACGGTTTCAACCATTCCCTTAATCATCGTGTTTCTCATTTTTCAGAAGCATATTGTTAAAGGGATTGCATTATCAGGTCTGAAGGGGTGATCGGGTGCGACTGATCGATTCTCACGCACACTTTCCGTACAACGATCTTGTCACAGCGTCAACAGATAGGGTAGAAGATTCGCGGCTGGACGCGGAACGGATGAAGTGGAAGAAAGCTTGGGGTTTTCCAAACGTAGAACAGATTACAGATTTCGATACGCTGGCGGATCTTTGGGAACAGGAAGGTCAAAAGCATCATTTGGAAAAAATCGTGTTTGCGACCGCGGGGGGCAATGAGTTTGCCGTCCGTCTCGTGCAAAAAAATCCGAAACGCTTCGTTGCCTACGCTCATCATGATCCCGGGTTGCCCGATGCTGCGCAGACTCTTGAAGAGGCCGTCACCAAGGGAGGACTGAAAGGGTATAAGATTCTCGGACCCGCGATCGCAACCCCCCTCGACAGCCGTGCATTGTATCCGGTTTGGGAAGTGGCGCAATCGTTACGCATCCCGGTCCTGATCCATTTCGGCATTCTGGGGAGCGCGGGCGGTATCGCGGCTCATCCGAATATCAACCCGTTGATCCTCCACGATGTCGCGAAAGCCTTTCCCGGGATACCCTTTATCGTTCCTCATTTTGGGTGCGGTTATGTTTTTGAGACACTGAACCTTTGTTGGGCTTGTCCGAACGTTTCGATCGATACGAGCGGTTCGAATCAATGGATGCGGTGGATGCCTTATGAGATGAGTCTGGAGATCCTTTTTAGAAAGTATCGGGAAACGATCGGGCCCGAACGGATTATTTTCGGCACCGACTCGAACACGTTCCCGAGAGGGTTCGTAAAGCGCTATCTGGACGATCAGATCAGAGCCATGATCTATGTCGGGTTTACCGAAACCGAAGTTGATCGGGTACTATACGGAAACGCCAGAACACTGTTGGGTGAGGAGGCTTTATGAAACTTTCCCGGACTTACGATACCATCGTTTTGAACCGTACCTACGAGCATTTCCTCACCTACCTCAGAACCCCATTCAACGACGTGAATAAAGCCCATTTGGTCATGCTCAAAGAAACCGGGATTCTGCCCAAAGAGACCGTCAAAAAGATCAAAGAAGGGTTGGTACGTTATGACGCGTTGGAGGACTTTCCCGCGAGAAAACCCGAAGAGGTGGAAGACTATTTTTTTTTCGCGGAGAAGACGCTTTCAGGGTACATCGGAGAAACTGCCGCCGGTTCCCTGCACATTGCGCGGAGCCGCAACGATCTGGACACGACACTCTTTCGAATGGCGATGCGAGAGAATATCTCCGTGTGGATAAACCGGATGATTCGGCTCTTGGAAGCGATGATCGCGCAGGGTAAACAGCATGTGGCCACTCCAATCGTCTTATTCACCCACGGTCAACCGGCGCAGATCTCGTCTTACGCCCATTACCTCGGCGCGATGGCTGCGGAGATGGGCGAAACGGTGGCGATGCAACATTATGCCTATGCGGTCGTGAACCGTTGTCCAATGGGCGCTTGCGCGATCACGACGACGGGATTTCCGATCGATCGGAATCGGGTAGCGGCCTTGCTCGGATTTTCAGAGCCGATCGGTAATTCTTATCAAGCGATATCGACTTCGCATTGGTTGCTGGTTCCGATTCAAAACTGGATCTTGTTCTTAAACGACCTGACGCGTTTCGTCGAAGACATTCTTCATAAATCCTCTTTCGAAGTCGGTATCTTATCCTACCCGGACGAGCTGGTTCAGATGAGTTCGATTATGCCTCAAAAACGAAACCCGGTCATATTAGAGCATATCCGTATCAAGGCCGGGATGGCGATGAGCGTTTTCCAAAGCTTTGTAGACCTCTTTCGCAATACCGCCTATCAAGATATCAACGAGAACGGCGATTTGACGTTGGATGTTCTCCAAAAAGCGTTCAAAGAGATGATGGAAACCATCGATCTCTTCGAAGAAGTGATTCTCAACGCGCGCGTTCATATGGGGCGGATTGAAGAAATTGTCGTAAAGAGCGGTATCACCGTAACCGAACTTGCGGACGAGATCGTTCGCCGGGAAAGGGTCGCCTTCCGGGACGCCCACCATATTGTCAGCCGTTATGTATCGGAAGGGTCATCCTACGAAGCACTAAAACACATTTACGAGTCAAAGACCGGGAAAAGGCTGGGAATGACCGAGGCTACGGTGCGAGAAGTGGTGGCCCCGGCCCACTTTATCACTGTCCGATCCGTATTCGGAGGACCCGGGGCGATGGATCAGGCTTTTGAACAGCTTTCTCAAGAGGCAGAGGCAATGCGCGAACGTGTCGCGCAAGAGCAGGAACGGTTGCGGACAAGCAGAAAGGAGCTTCTGGAAGTCTTTAATCGGCTATAATCCCGGCCCGTACTCGACAAATAAAGGAGGCGCGCCATTCTATCGAAGAAAGAAATTATGACTCGGTTTTCTGAAGCGCTCATCAAGGCGAATACCGTTCTCGATCCCTCTATCCGAGAGCATCTTGAGCGGTACAATGGCCCGTTTTCGGAAATTCTCAAAGAGAACGAAAGAATTGCGCGGGAGAACCAGTTCCCGATATGCCAAGATACGGGTTTAGTGGAGTGTTTCTGCAGTTTGGGACACCGGGTGGCTCTTGAAGAGCCGCTTCAACAGACCCTTGAAAACGCCGTTTCCGAAACCTATCGCGCCTATCCTTTTCGGGATTCGACGGTCGCGGAGCCTCTATTCCAGCGGACACCGCTGAAAGACAACGTTCCGCCGATGGTTCATCTCTTCCAAACAGAAGGAACCGCGTTGGAGATCCGGTTTTTAATTAAAGGGGGGGGAAGCGAAAACCTTTCCCGTTTTTTCGCGTTGGAACCCTCGGCAGGCGCCGAGGAGGTCGAGAACCGAGTTCTCGATCTGATTCGCGAAAAAGGAGCCATGAGTTGCCCTCCCCTGCATATCGGCATCGGGATCGGGGGTTCTTCAGAAACAGCATTCCTGAACGCCAAACTCGCGCTGACCGATCCCATAACAGCGCGCAGCGAGCACCCTGACTACAGGATACTGGAAGACCGATTACTCCGAAAGCTTAACGAACTATCCATTGGGTTTCAGGGGTTAGGGGAAGGTCCCACCGCGCTATCGGTTCACATTAAGTACGAACCGACGCATATAGCCACCTTGCCCCTCGCCATTGCGGTCGATTGTTACCTAAATCGGAAAGGGGTGGTTCGGTTTGAAGATTGAGGGCTTAAAGGCGGGCGACACTCTGAACTATTCCGGCTCGCTTCTCATTATGAGAGACGCCGCGCAAAAGCGGATGATTATGGAAGAGAAATCCTCGGGCAGGATTCCCGTGACGCTGGAGAATGCGATCGTTTTCTATGCAGGTCCGGCGAAAACGCCGGAGGGCTACCTGTTTGGAGCGGTCGGCCCGACGACCAGCTCCAGGATGGATAAAATGCTCGAATTCCTGTTTCAACGCGGGGTACTCGCCACGATCGGAAAAGGAAAACGAACTCCTTTAGCGGCAGAACTATGCCATCGCTACGGCCGCGCGTATTTTGTTGCGCCCAGCGGCGCTGCCGCCGCACTCATGAGAAGAATCGTAAAAGCCGATTGCGTAGCATATTCGGATCTTGGAACCGAAGCTGTCTTTCTCATCCAAGTGATCGATTTTCCCGTGGTCACGGCAATCGATTGCTCCGGGACCGATATCTTTGCCCGATAATGAGGGCGTTTTCGGAAGATGCGGGATAACCCGAAAGACGGGAAGGTTTCCCCGACGCGTCATGGTGTCGTACCCGTTGAACCGAGAGAAGAAACTTCCCGAAGCATCGCGCTCGGTGGCTCTTGCGCAGACAAGTTAAAACCAAGAGGTCCAAGCCCCGCGAATACGAAGAAACACTTAGCGTCGCATTATTTCTGGGATTCGAGCCCGAATCGTTTGATTGAAGGAGTAAATTCCTCCGTCTCTATTTGACAGGGAGAGTAAAAAAATGATACAGTACTTGAGAACCGGAGATCACATCCAAGGAGATGGGATATGAGCATATCGACGAAGACGGGAGATAAAGGGTTAACCAGTCTTTGGAGTGGTGAGCGAATAGAAAAGGACAGCGCGCGCGTCGAAGCCTATGGGACTATCGATGAACTGAACTCTCATATGGGCGAAAGCCGCCACTATTGTGAATCGGAAGAGGTTCGCTCCATTCTGTTACGGTTGCAGCGGGAACTGTTTCAAGTTGCCGGACAGCTGGCTTCGAAAGATAAGCAATACTCCGAGCCTTTGACGGAACGGAATGCCGAAGAGCTGACGGAGATGGTACACGATTTGGAAGAGCGCGTACCGCTGAAAGGGTTTGTCATCCCTGGCAACACGCTGTCCTCGGCGAAACTGGATATTTGCCGAACCGTAGCTCGAAGAGCCGAACGGCGAATTGTTACTTTAGCGGCCAAAGAAGCGGTGCCAGTTGCCGTCCGTATGTACGTTAATCGTTTGTCGGACCTGCTCTTTATGCTCGGAAGGCTGGAAGAACAACTCGCGGGAAAGATTCTTTACAAGAACGACGTAAAACCCGGGAAAGACTAACGATTCGCGAATCGCAGTGACGCCTCGCAGAAAACCGGTTCCCGACGGAAGGGAAATACAAGGCCTGCGGACGAATACGGTCTTTCTCATCACGTTTGTTATCCTTTCCGGTTTCGTCGCAATCTTTCTAATGAATATCACTTCCTTTCTGAGAACCATTAACGAGGATATTTTAAACATTTCCAAACTGACCTCGATCGGCATCTTTTCCGAGATCAATAATGAACTGACCAAACCGTCCATCGTATCCTTAACGATGGCCAACGATTCGTTCCTACGCGATTGGCTCATCAACGAGCCGTCAAGAGACCCGCTGGAAGTGATCACGTATTTGGATGGGTTACGCGGCAAATACGACTACGATTCCAGCTTTCTCATCTCTTCACGGTCGCTGCGCTACTTCCATTTTAACGGGATCTTTAAAACGATATCTCCGAAGGATGCGCACGACGTATGGTATTATGATTTCTTAAAAAAAGGCCGCTTGATTGATCTGGATGTGGACCATGACGAAGCGCAAAAAAACATTCTCACGCTTTTTGTAAACTGCAAGATCGTGGATCAAACCGAGGGCTTGCTGGGCGTGACAGGAGTCGGAATCCGGATCAACACACTGCAAGAGCTGCTTTCCGGTTTTGAAGAATCTTTCTCCCTTGAAGCGTTTCTAACTGACGATAAGGGTGTTGTGCAAGTCCATACGGATGCTTCGCGTTTCGGAGAAAAAATAGACTCCGACGTCTTCGAATTATTGAAACCCGAAAAAGGGTTGCAGGTATACTTGAGGAATTTACAAGAAGATGAGTACGTCATCGGGCATTTCATTGAAGAGCTCGAATGGTACCTTCTCATTCGCAAGGACATATCCACGCTGCAGAGGGATTTTCGGTTCAGAACCTACTTGCTTTTCGGAATCTTCGTTATGGTGACTCTGCTGGTTCTGCTGATCGTGACTCGATTAGTTCGTGGTTTTCAGGATCGAATGGTTCGCCTTTCGCAAAGCGATCACCTGACAGGATTGCTGAATCGCCGCGGTTTTGATGTTCGATTGAAAGCGCTCATGGACAAAAAAACAAGAATGCCTTTTTCGGTCTTTCTTTATGATATTGACCATTTCAAAGAGATCAATGATCGGTTGGGGCATTTGCAGGGGGATCAGATACTGAAGCGCATCGTTATGTTCTTTAGCAAACAATTCCCGGACTCTATAAACGCGCGATGGGGTGGCGACGAATTCGTAGGGATATTGATGAGGGATCAGGAAGAAGCCATTGAAGCTTTGGAGTCGGTTAGGAGCTCCATAGAGCTGGACCCGCTGCTGAAAGAATATGCCGCAACGGTCAGTATCGGTGTCGTCGGTTATACCGAAATCGACACGGAAGACAGTATGATGCGTAAAGCGGATAGGGCGCTCTACACCGCGAAGAGCAGCGGGAGGAACCGTATCTGCTCGATTTAGAAACCGATCCGCGAGAATGGCTCGAAAGGTCTATCGCTTCCGATGTTGTTCACCCGTGAATTTTATTTTTCTGCGCTTTCATAATCTCCGAACAGGTTTCTTGTTTCCACGGCGCGATCAGAAAAGTGTGTTTACGTCAAAGGAATCGTTTGCTGGACATTCCACCCGTCAATCAGAAGGGCAAAGTTCGTCCCAGAGGTTTTTCCTCCCAAAACCCCGTGGCACAGACGGGACTCACCCGGGAATAGCGTGATTGCGTTCTCTTCCCAAAAGACTGGCGACTGCGCGCGGTTCTTTTCGTCCACGATTTTTAGCTCAAGAAAGAAGGCGGGATGGTTCGAGGGATTCTCGATCTCCGCGCGA
>CAZMHO010000047.1:10461-15066 GCA_964566085.1 uncultured Thermotogaceae bacterium
GGAAGGAGAGCCAATAGACGTTTTGGTCTACAAGCTGATCCTGTTCATAGAGCATGAGAGACAGCCAAAGCGGTCCGGAAGTCCGTAACCGGGCGGGTACTTCGTGAACCGTTTTCACCGAATAGGGTTCCGAAGTGAATCCTTCGTCCGCAACAGACCAGGCAACCTGCGTGTCGGGATACCGGGTTACGATCCGATAGCCCAATCCGAATCGTTTGCGCTGCGTTAAGTTCGCGATGCTGATCTCACCCGTGTCGTAGGCATAAAATATATGAAACGGCCTGCACGCTTCTTTCGACCCCCAATAGGCGCCGTTGGGACGATTATAGACATCATAGAGCTGCCATATCATGGAAGGCCACGCGCTGTTCATCATCCACCCGATGACGCCAGTCGCTTTCGGCCAATTGCGCAGGTGCGCTTCAAACATGCCGCGCCAGCACTCATATCCCATCACTTGCGCGGTGCGGACGTAGTCTGCCAGGGAAGAAGGAGTTCCATAACGCCTTTCGAGCGCCTTATCCACAATTCGCGTATCGCTGAAGTCATTGAGCCCCGCATGAAAATCCCACGCGTGACTGGCTACAAAACAAGAATCCGGCGTAAACATCTGACGGATCGTATCGATGCAGGGGATGCACACATCGGGTCCGGTCTCGGTATTGAACCCTTTCGCGTATCCTTCCATTTCCGGGTTGTACCAATAGTTTGGGGGAACGTATCCATAAGGGCCCGTCATCTTCACGCCCGGATATCCGGTGAGAGGGGCTGATTTGTGCGCGGCGCTGGAAACGCGAACCAGCAAAGGCGCCAACCGATCGAGTATCTCCAGATAGGCGGCTTCAACCTGACGAACGGGGGGATAATCGCTGCCGTAAAACCAAAGAAGAAGGCTCGGATGGGACCGCAAACGAATGATTTGAGACTCCAGGGAACGGCAGGCGATTCGTAGGTCACCCGGTTTCCAGTCCGCCCACTTTTCCCAAAAACCGCAACAATCCCATCCGGCAAGCACGAGGATTCCCTCCCTGTCACAGGCTTCCCAAAAATGATCGCTCCCCAGCTTTCCCTCCATCCGGATTGCGTTGAAATGGAGGTTCCTGATAAATCGTATATCGTTTTCATCTTGTTCGACCGATTGCCGGAGCAATAAATCCGGTGTCCACGCAGCTCCCCGAACCAGCAGGTCTTTGCCGTTCACCCAAAGGGATAAAACCCCATCGTCCCTCACGCTTCCTTTTACTTCTCTCAACCCGAACAGAAGGGTTTCTTCATCCGAAAGGGTTGAATTGTGATATACGGCCACGTTTATGCTGTAACGATCCGGATTCCCCCACTGGTATGGCCACCAAAGACGGGGGCTTTTAACCAAAAGTGCGGGGATGTCACGAGAGGTCATCCGAAGCGTTTTCGACTCGTCGGGTTTTAGTTCAGCCGTAAAACCGAAATCGATCTCTTCGCCGCGCCAGAGATGGGGTTTTATCCGGGTTGTGATTTCAACCGTTAAGAGTTTGTCGGTCGTATTGAAAAGCGTTGTTTCGAGCGTCAAATCGGCGACCGTGAAATCCTTTGCGAAAGAGGCAAATACGGTCGTACCGGTTAGTCTTACATCTCCGGACTCTTCAAGATAAACCGGTTGCCATAAACCCATGCTATCGTCGGGAGGAACAGGATTCCAATCCATAAAAGGAATCGAAAAATCATCGATCTGGGGGGAGAAGATTTCCACGGCCAGCAGGTTCTCGCCCTCCCGGACACGATTCGTGACATCGATTTCGTTCTTCGTATAAGCCCCTTTCAGCGTTTGCGGGCTTGCTATGCGCTTGCCATTCAACCAGGCGTTCGCGCTATCGTTGATCCCGTCGAAGCGTAACCAATACCGCTTCCCCTCGTCCTTTCGAGATAAGGGAAATGTCGTTCGATACCACCAGGGCCTTCGGTAGGGGCTGTCTGCCGGTTTCGTCAGGTTGGCATAAACACCTCGTCGGGCGTTTTTGAATCCGGTCATTCTTTCCATATTCGTGTCGAAGTAAGGATCCGGTATCACACCGTTGCGGGAGAGATCACCCACCACGGTCCCCGGAATCACGGCAGGCACGTTCGCTTCGCAGATGCGGACTTCTGTGGAAAGAATCTCCGGAGTCGTCGCCGGTTGATTGGTTAACAACACCCAGTTCTCTTCGATCTTTCGCGCGTACATCGTAACCCTCCATTCTTTCTGCATTAGGTGAAACTGCCGGTAACGATCGATTGCGATCGCGCCATCCTTCACAGTTAAACGGTTATCGACCCGATTCGGGCAAGGGGATTATAACACGCTTTACGCTTCGGATACGGAAGAATTGGGGTCGCCGGATACTCTCGGTTTACCGAAACATGATATAATTGCGGGAATATACGGAGTGAGAAGCTCATTTAGAGTACTTTCTGGCTCACGGGAGGCATGGGAACATGGAACTATCCAACACGAACTTCATCGAGAAAATCATAGAGGACGACCTAAAATCCGGCAGGATTCAACAAGTGGTGACTCGGTTCCCGCCTGAGCCAAACGGGTATCTTCATATCGGTCACGCGAAAGCGGTCAGTCTGAACTACGGATTCGCAAAGACTTTCGGGGGACGGTTCAACCTTCGGTTTGACGATACCAACCCGGAAAAAGAAGAAGAAGAGTTTATGCAAGCCATTATGGATGACGTGCGCTGGCTGGGATGCCCATGGGATGCGCTGCGTTACGCTTCGGATTACTTCGATCAATTCTACGAATGGGCTTTAGAACTGATCCGTTCCGGCAAAGCCTATGTAGATGACCAATCTCCGGAAGAGATTCGTATCTGCCGAGGTACTTTGACCGAGCCCGGAAAGAACTCCCTTTACCGGGAACGGACCGTGGAGGAGAACCTTCGCCTTTTCGAAGAGATGCGGGCGGGAAGGAAAGAAGAAGAGAGCTGCGTGCTCAGGGCGAAGATCGATATGGGGCATCCGAATATGAATATGCGCGATCCCATCCTCTATCGAATCGTCAAAAAGCCCCATTACCGAACGAGAGACAAATGGTGCATTTACCCGATGTACGACTTTGCGCAAGGCTACGAAGATGCGATTGAAGGAGTGACTCATTCGGTATGTTCGCTGGAATTCGAAGATCATCGGCCTTTATATGACTGGTTGCTTGACAACGTCACCGTCCCTTGCCGCCCGCATCAGTATGAGTTCGCGCGGTTGAACATCAGCAACACGGTGATGAGCAAGCGGATCTTGCGCGAGTTGGTCAATACTGGCATCGTAACCGGATGGGACGATCCCAGAATGCCGACCCTGCGGGGATTGAGGCGCCGTGGGTTCACGCCGGGCGCGATCAGAAAGTTCCTGTCGGAAACCGGTTTAGCCAAAAGCTATAGTATCGTTGACTACGAGTTCCTCGAGTCCGTAATCCGCGATGAGATGAACGCGAAGGCTCAAAGAGCTATGGTCGTCCTAAAACCGGTCAAAGTCGTGATAGAAAATTACCCGGATGGTCAAATCGAATGGATGGAAGCCGAAAACAATCCGGAAGACCCTTCTGCGGGTACACGGCAGATTCCCTTCGGCCGCGAGATCTACATAGAAGAGGAAGACTTTATGGAGAACCCGTCGAAAAAGTACTTCCGCCTTTCCCCGGCTGCGGAAGTTCGATTGAAATACGCCTACTACATCACATGCCGGGAGGTCATCAAGGACGATACCGGGAAGATTGTGGAACTGCGGTGCGTCTACGATCCGGAGTCAAAAGGAGGCGGCACAGCTGATGGCAGAAAGGTTAAGGGGACGCTTCACTGGGTTTCCGCCCCCCATGCCATAAAAACAGAAGTCCGATTATACGATAAGTTATTCACGCTACGGGATATGAATATGATGGAAGAGGGAAAAAGCTACAAAGACTACCTGAACCTGGAATCCTGTGTCATTCTTCATAACGCGTTTTCAGAGCCAATATTGGCTGATGTGACCCCTGGAACAAGTTACCAGTTCTTGCGTCAGGGGTATTTCTGCACCGATAAAGACTCACAAACCGGGAAGCCGGTTTTCAACCGTACGGTTACGTTGAAAGACAGTTGGGCAAAAATACAAGATAAAGCCTAAGGAGAGAGTCGATGGAATCCTTTATTGCCGCCTGCGCACAGTTTGAGATCCTTCCGATGAAGGTGGAAGAAAATCTGCAGACTGCCTGGCAAACGCTCAAAGCCTGTAAAGATGCGACTAAAGCGGACCTAATCGTCTTGCCCGAAACCTTCACGACCGGTTTCACGCCGATCGGAGGATTGCGGGCTTTATGGGAAGTGGCGGAACCGATCCCCGGTCGCTGGTCCGACATCGGGGAAAAGTGGGCGAAAGAACTGGATACGACGCTTTGTTTCCCGGTTTACGAGCGGGGAGAGCAAAAGGGAATCGTACATAACAGCGCGTTGCTAATCGGACCGGAAGGGTTTCTCGGCCGCTACCGAAAAACGCATCCTTTTCCGACCGAACGCTTGGCGGCCAACGGCTGGACGACCAGAGGAGAAGCTCCGTTTTGCGTTAAAACGCCGTTTGCGAACATCGGGATCGTCATCTGTTATGACGGGG
>CAZMHO010000048.1:0-14701 GCA_964566085.1 uncultured Thermotogaceae bacterium
TCTGTAATCCGCTCTCCGACTTCCTTGAAGATAAAAAACTTCTCATCCTCCACCTGTTTTTTCACATCTTCAAAGACCAACTGAAACAAGGTAACCTGATCCGGATCCCCTTTGGCCTTAATCTCTTCAAATACTTTCTCCTGGTTGATACCGGCGTTCAATTTTTGCGAGATGAACGCGCGTACCTCTTGTTCTTTGACCTCCAATTCATTCCATAAGGTATGGACTACGGGTTTTAGCTGCTCCTTGGCGTGGTCGAGTACCAGAGAGATGCTTTTTTCCTTTTTGGATCGGCTGAAATAATGGCTCTTTACTTGTGAGGGAAGTCCCTCCACCAACTCTTTTATGATTACGTTCAACGGCATCTTATGCACCTCCAAATGACGTTACCGATGTTTATGACGCAGAAAGTGTTCGGTGCGCCTGGTGCAATTATAACACAGTTCCGAACCTCATCGCTGATCGCTTCTCATGGAAACCGCGATGTAGCTGACAGGAATCCGGCGATCGCGCACCCGCTCAGGAACGTGGGGGGTACAGCGCGAATGTTTCCTTTAGCGTTCCGTACAGGGCTTTATATCCGTGATAACTCTCTCGATACGCGTTCTCCCATTCCGGAAGCGGATCGACCGTTTCTTCTAACCGAACCCAACTGAGAATATCTCTTCGGGAATACCCGGCACCGGCGGCTGCAAGCATAGCGGCCCCGTAGGCTGCCCCTTGATCTGTCTGGGGTATTTCCAAGGGGGTCGACAGATTCGAAGCGATGATGCGAACCCACGTTCGATTTTTCGCTCCGCCGCCCACAATGCGAAGACGATGGATCGGAGTGAGCGCTTTTATCAGTTCGAAAGAATCCCGCAACCCGAAAGCGATGCCTTCGATAACGCTTCGGTAAGCGTCCCCTTCTGTATGTGAAGAGGTAATACCGAATAGAACCCCTTTTGCGTCCGCATTCCGGTGAGGCGGTCTTTCACCGTTGAGGTAAGGGAGAAACAATAGGCCGCGAGAACCGGGTTCGCTGCTTTTGATGGCGGTTTCGAGTTCGCTCCAGCTCTCCTTCCGTCCGAATCGGCTTAAAAACCAATCCAATGAATTTGTTGCGGATAACATCACGCCCATGTAATAACGGGTTGCCGGTAATACGTGGTCGAAATAATGGACCCTTCCGGAAGGATCCGGTCGCGCCGACTCCGTGGCCACAACAACTGTTCCGGATGTGCCGACGCTGACCATCCCTAAGCCCGCCTCAGTCATTCCGGCTCCCAGTGCGGCGACGGCATTGTCCGCGCCTCCGGCTACCACGCTTACGTTTTCCCATCCGTAACGACTCGCAAGGTCTTTTCTTAAAGACCCGCGCACCGCATCGGAGGAAGTGACTCTCGGGAAAAGCGAGGCGTCGATCCCGCAGATGGAAAGCAGTTCTTCGTCCCATTGACGCGTAACGTGACTAAAGGCGCCCGTTCCAGAGGCATCAGAAGGTTCGGTGCCTTTTTCCCCCGTCAGAATAAAGCCGATATAGTCTTTCGGAAGCAGAATAGACCGCGCTTTTCTGTAGTTTTCGAGCTCATGCGTTTTCACCCAAAAAAGTTTAGGAAGCGTAAACCCCTCGAAAAAAGGGTTGCCGGTACGTCGAATGACTTCTGCTTCTCCCCCTAACCTTTCGGTCAGCTCTCGGCAGGCATTCGTCGTACGCTGGTCACACCAAAGAATACTGTTACGTACCAAACGATCCCGTTCATCCAACAAGACGAGAGAATGCATCTGGCCGGATAGACCGATACTGGCGATCCGATACTGTGCGGCTATCTGCTCTAATAGCGATAGTACGGCCTCTTGCCAATCCAAAGGACTCTGTTCTCTCGAAAGTCCATCGGGCGCATAAACATGAAGCGGTCTCGAAAAAGAATCCCGAACCCTCCCCTCGGGATCGACAACAAGGGCTTTCACGGCAGTCGTACCGATATCGACACCCAGAAACATGCTTTCACCTCTAACGTAGCGTATTCTATCGTTAACGGATATTTTTCTCGGTAAAGTAATCCATCGCCAACAAGTCGCTTCCCAGAAGCGTGGAATCATCGATATCCATGGTGGCTCTCAAAATTTTAAACTGTTTTCCTGCGCTCATCAGGGCCTCTTTTCTCACTCTATCCTCTAAGACCGTCGTCCAATCCTCCGGTAGTTCGTATCCCATTCCGCCTATCATTAAAAACTCAGGGTTCAACAGATTGACAATGTTTGTAATACCGATGACTAAGCAATCTTGCATTGCAGAGAGCTCTTTTCCCGCTAACGGTTCACTCTGCCGGTAAAGGGAGAGAAGCGAACGGAACTTTTCGATCGTATTGGTGCCCGACAACACGGACCCCTTCCGTTCGTAGTCTTTGACAACTGGTTTAATCGCAGCGAGCGTTTCTAAACAGCCGCGTCCGCCGCATTGACAAACGGCCCCGTCTTTGTCGATACGCATGTGCCCAGCTTCGCCCGCAGAAAAAGAGCGCCCCAGGTATAGCTCTCCTTCCGAAAGTACCGCCCCCCCAATTCCTTGGGATAAAAACATATAGAAGCCGTTTTTATAAGGCGACATAGTGTCATTCCGATAACGTTCCGCCATGAGGGACAGTTGCGCTTCGTTAGCGGTGATAATCTCTGTTTTGAGATCTACCATTACCGTGTTTACTGCCTCCCTCAGATTGATACCAGTCCACCCGAGATGAGGGAGGTTATGGATGTATCGGTTTCTTCGGTCGATGATCCCCGGTAAAGAAAAACTCAACGCGATAATTCTACTTTTCGCAGGATATGTCTGATAATGTGTTTCGATCTTATCCACCAAGGATCTCAAGAATGCGTCAAAACCCTGTGGCGTTGGGAATTCCGCGATCTTCTGAACCGTATGATCGAGAAATCCCAACCCGAGAATCGTCTTTTCTACCCCTAAGCTGATAAGGTAAGATATCGCCGCCTCCTTGATCACGGAGAGGCGTATCGAGCTTCTGCCAGGGGTTTCCGACCGGTTAATGCCGGTTTCCCTAACATAGCCCTGCCTTCGAAAAGAGCTTACGATTCTCGAGATCGTGCTCGGATCCAATCCGGTACTCTCCGATAGTTCCTTGCGCGAAATTTCCGGAGTATTCCTAATCAGTTGAAATACGGCTTTTCGATTAGAAATACCCATCTTTTCGGCGTTCATGGTCGCGTCTCTCATGGATCCCCTTCTTTTTTAATCGTACCGGGGGACGAGTCCCCCGGTCAAAAAAATCGATTGCGCTTTAGAATATCGAATCCGGTTCGTAGTAGTTCTTGGCGTTTTCTATGGTGATAAGCTCCGCAGCTAAGATGATCTTGGAAGGAATCTGGTTCTGGTAAAAACCGTTCAGTTTCGTTCCACGTAGAGACATGACCGCCATACTGATACCGGTACCGATCATAGAAGGCGGGTACGTGACGTCGGCTTTAACCTGTTTGTCGCCGTCTATAATCATCTTAATGACTTCTTTGGAGCCCGCGCCGCCGAGGAAGAACTTGACGTCACTTCTTCTGGATTCTTTATACGCTTGCAATACCCCTTTCAGGACATCATCGTCTTGGGCCCATACCGCATCGATTTTGTCATATTTCTGCAGATAGTTTTCCATGATCTCTAACCCTTTTTGCGTGGACCAATAAGCCGGTTGGGAGTCCAGAATTTTAATGTTGGGGTATTTTTTCATCACTTCGTTAAAAGCGTCTACCCGTTCGGAGTTAATCACACACGGAATACCCTCCAACACCACGATACTACCCTTATAGTTCATTTCTTTGGCCATCCATTCGGCGGAAACTCTTCCCAAACCAGGGTTATCTCCGGCAACATAGACATTCTCTACCGGTTTCGTTAATCCCCGGTCGACAGAAACGACGAAGACGCCATCGTTATACACTTTTTCTACGATCGGAGTCAACGGCGCTGAATCGTGCGCCAAAATAACCAAAGCGTCGATACCTTTAACCATGAGGTCCTCGATATCCGCGACTTGTTTCGCGGGAGAGTCTGCCGTCACAAGGAAAAACGTTACGTCCGGATCCTTTGCTTGCCATTCTTTAATCGCTTTTTGCGCCCACCAGTTAATGCCACCCGTCCATCCGTGATCGGCTGTCGGAATCGATATGCCGATGCGGATCTTCGGCGCGGCGAATGCAAAAGAAGAGATCAATAACGCAACCACAAGAACCATCCATACTACTTTTTTCATAAAATCTTACACCTCCTTATAAGATCCCCTTAAGGGTTTACGTGTTTTTCTTCTTTTTTTGAATGAGAACGGCTCCGATAATGACAATTCCCTTGACCGTACCCTGTAGATAAGGAGAGATACCGAGCATATTCAGCATATTGTTTACAATCCCGAGTATAATCGCACCGATCACCGTGCCGAAGACCGTTCCGCTACCGCCGTTCATCGCCGTTCCACCGATGATAACGGCCGCGATCGCGTCAAGTTCATAGTTGACCGCCGCATTTGAAGAGGAGATAGAGTTAAGCCTTGAAGAAAGTAATAGAGCCGATACCGCAACCATCACCCCGACGAAAACGTACGTTAGGAACCGAACACGATCCACGCGAATACCGGAATAAGTGGCGACTTTCTCGTTGGAACCAACCGCCCGGACGTACCGTCCGAATTTGGTAAAGTTCAGGATAATGGCGCAGAATACGGCGAGAAGGAAGAATATCCACACCGGATTCGGGATTTCCAATACCGAGCCCATGCCGAGCTCCGGATAGAGATTGCTGATGGATCGAAACTCGCCGGCGTTGCTTATATAAAGGGTTAGAGAGCGAAAGACCGCCATCGTGCCCAACGTGACGATAAACGGGGCGACCCTCCCTTTTGTGATGATAATCCCGTTCATAGCGCCGGCGGCCGACCCTAAGAGAATACCGACGAGAAGGACCATCAATATCGCGGAGACGCCTCCCCCGAAGTGGTTTAGCGTCAAGATCATGATACCGCCTACCAAAGCGGTCATCGAACCGACGGAGAGGTCGATCCCCCCTGCGATAATGACGAAGGTCATTCCCAGACCGATAATCCCGGTATAAGAGACTTGCCGCAGGATGTTCAGAAGGTTTCGCGTCTTTAAAAAATAGGGGCTCGCGATCGCAGAAATGACGAATAGAATTACCAAAGCAAAGAGCGGACCATATTTCTCAAAGTCGATCTTCCGTAACGTGGACATCAGTTGCTTCAATCTCATTCTCAAGCGACCCCCTTTAAGCCGGTGGCATAGAACATGATTTCCTCTTCGTTGTTTTGGTCTCCCGTAAGAGTTCCGGTGATCCGTCCCTCTTTCATTACGACAACACGATTCGACATCCCGATGATCTCTTCCATTTCCGAAGATATGAGAATGCAGGACAGACCGCCCTCCACCAGCGAATGGATGAACCGATACATCTCATGTTTCGCTTGAACGTCTATTCCACGGGTCGGTTCATCGATCAGGATAACCTGCGGATCCGCATCGAGACTCTTCGCGAAGGAAACTTTTTGCTGGTTGCCCCCGCTGAAGAATTCGAGCCTCGTTTTTAACGAGGCCGCTTTGATATCGAACTTGCGAACATACTCCTGGGCTTTGGCCAACTCCTTCTTTTTACTGAGAAGAACCCTACCGTACCGTTTCAAAGAGGAAAGCGTTACATTCTCCGCGATCCCGAAAGCGGTTAAGATTCCACTCCCCTGACGGTCTTCCGAAAGGTACGCGAAACCGCAATCGAAAGCTTGCGTCGGGCTTGATACTTGAAGGGTTTTCCCATTGAGGACAACGGCGCCGGCGCTTCTTTTCCTAAGACCGATGAGCGTTTCGGCAAGTTCCGTTCGACCGGCTCCCACGAGCCCCGCAAATCCGAGTATCTCGCCCTTCCTCAAGGCAAAAGTAATATCCTCCAAGCAGTTCGGGACCGATAGGTTGCGAACTTCGAGCAGGACCTCCTCGATCGGTTTCGCTTTGGGCGGAAAAACCTGTGAAAGCTCTCTTCCCACCATTTTCGTCGCCATATCCTGGACGCTGAAACGATCGGAAGCCTCTATGGATATGAGTTTTCCATCGCGTAAGACCATCACCTTGTCGCAAATTTCCTTGACTTCCTTAAGTTTATGGGAGATATAGATCATTGCGACACCCGTCTGCTTAGCCTTTTTCATGATCTCGAACAGAATGTCGATCTCTTTGCGGGTGAGGACGGTTGTCGGTTCGTCGAGTATCAAGAGCTTGGATTCCGAAGCCAGGGCTTTTGCGAACTCCACCATCTGCTTTTGGGCAACGCTTAATGAACCTATCCTTGCGTAAGGCGAGATATCCGAGTGAAGGTATCTCATCAAAGCGGTCGTCTTCTCTGTCATCGCACTTTTATCCAGAAAAACCCGTTTTTGAATTTCCTTCCCCAAAAATATATTTTCCGCGACCGTCATCTCCGGAATCAAATTAAACTCCTGGGGTATTAAATTGATCCCCATCTTTTGAGCGACTTCGGCGTCTCGTACCGTCACTTTCTTTCCGTCGAAGAGGAGCGCGCCCTCCGTTGGATGATAGATACCGCTGATGATTTTTATTAACGTCGATTTTCCAGCTCCGTTTTCTCCGATGATTCCGAAAATTTCGCCTTTGGATATGGAGAATGTGATATGGTCGAGCACTCGAACTCCCGAGAACTCTTTCGTAATGCCTTGTACTTCTATAAGGGGACTTCCGTTTTCGGCCACATAACCCATGGGATGCACCCGGACTATTCTTTTAGGGCGTCGTCGAATGCGACAGCCGAAGGTTCGAAATCGACGGACCGAACAAAATCCAAAGCCTCTTTCGCCCCATACTCGCGTTCCATGCCGCTGTCTTCCCATTCGACGGACAGCGGGCCCTCGTATCGCATATCGTTCAGCGCGCGGATGATCTCTTCGAAGTCTACGTGACCGTGCCCTAAGGAACGGAAATTCCATCCCCGCCTGGCGTCTCCGAACGCTAAATGCGATCCCAGAACACCCGCCATTCCGTCGTTATTCAAAGCCACATCCTTCATATGAACGTGATAGATTTTCGATCGGAACTCGCGAAGAAACAGATGAGGAGAGATTCCTTGCCACAATAGATGCGAAGGGTCAAAGTTCAAACCAAGCGTCTCACGGTCGGAGAAGACATCGAATAGGCGATGGGTCGTATAGAAGTCGAAGGCGATTTCCGTGGGATGGACTTCGAGCGCGAACAGAACCCCGCATCTGTCAAACTCATCGAAAATCGGGCTCCACAGATCGTAAATCTTGCGAAATCCTTTTTCTATCATCTCTTCAGTTGTTTGGGGAAAAGAATACAAGTACTTCCAAATCGGTGATCCCAAAAAACCCGTAACCACGCGGACTCCTAAGTTCTTCGCCGCTCTGGCGGCTGCTTTCATCTCTTCGACCGCCCAAGCCCGAATGGCATCGGGATTGCCCTTAACGGCCTTTGGAGCGAAGTTGTCCAATCTCACATCCCAATCGTCGCCGACGCATTGACCGGCAAGGTGCGCGCCGATTGCCCAGCATCCAAGGCGGTATTGATCGAGAATAGAACGACGATTCGCCACGTAAGAAGGGTCGGCCGCAGCCTTTTGGACATTCAAATGGTCTCCCCAGCAAGCGATTTCGAGGCCGTCATATCCCCAGGTCGAAACTTTTTCGCACAACGTTTCAAAAGACAAGTCCGCCCATTGGCCCGTGAACAGTGTCGCTTTCCTCATCGATTATCCCTCCGAAATCGTAGTTGCATAGACCCAAGCTCCCTTTTGGCTACTACTCTTGACACAATCTTCAACGAAACGGATACCGCTGGCCCCGTCCATTACGTTTGTGAAGTCTTCCGCTTCTCCGAGGGGTTCGAGCGTTCCCGTCTGCTTGTAACGCATCAACGCGGAACAAAAGTTTCGATAGAGGTTGGAAAAAGCTTCGAAATACCCTTCCGGATGACCGGAAGGCAAGCGCGTCATACTTTTAGCCGCATCGGACAGATAGGCATTGCCTCTGCGAAGGATAGACTGCGGTTCTCCTTTCAGCGAAAGGCACAAGTGGTTCGGATTCTCTTGTTCCCACTCGATTGAACCTTTCGTGCCGTATATTCTTACCTTTAGGCCGTTTTCTTTCCCGATAGCGACTTGAGAGGCCCAGTAGCTGCCCGCCGCTCCGTTCTCATAACTCAGGAGTATAAAGGCGTTATCATCTAAGACTCGTCCTTCAACAAAGGTCTCCAGGCGCGCCGATAGCTGTTTGATCTCTAACCCCGTGATGAAATGAACCAGGTTCTCGATATGTGTTCCGATGTCTCCGACACAACAAGAGATACCCGCGTACTTCGGGTTCGTTCTCCACGCGGCTTGACGGTTCCCCGTGTCTTCCGCCTTGTCTGCCAGCCAATCTTGCGCATATTCCGCGACGATCACGCGAATATCACCCAACGCTCCGCTACGGACCAATTGTCTGGCTTCGCGAACCATCGGGTAACCAGTATAGGTGTAAGTCACCATGAACAGGCGCTGGTGGTCTTTGGTCAAACGCAGCAGGGTTTTCGCTTGTTCTAAGTCGAGGGATAAAGGCTTTTCGCAAACGACATGAAAGTCCTTTTCGAGAAAGGTTTTTGCCACCTCATAGTGGATGTGGTTGGGAGCTGTGATAACGACAAAGTCCATCCGATCCTCCCGAAGGGCTTCTTTTTGGGCCATCTCCTCATACCGTGAATACGCCCTGGAGGGATCGATCCCCAATTCTCTCGCTGTTTCCACGACTTCTTCGGGCACATCTGAAAAACATCCGGAAACGATTCTCGCCTGATTGTTCAGTGCAATCGCGGCTCGATGCACCGGTCCGATGAAAGAACCCGGTCCTCCGCCTATCTGACCGTAGGTTAATCCGGAATGACCACCAATATTTCTTGATTCGATCACGAAAAAACACCTCCCGTTCGACTGGCTGTTTCGCATTAATTGATTGTATCAATAAACTATTTATTTGACAAATCCCTTGAGATGGCATCAAAGGAAAACCAGGCGTCTTAAACCCGATTTTTTCTTATCCGCTTCGATTTCCTTCGATTCTTTCGTATTTTCTTACAATGAGGGAAATGGAAGCGTTTAAGGCGCCGGAAACCCGCGTTTCCGCGGTAAGAAAAGCCCGTTATTCGATGAGAAAAATATGGTAGAATAAAACGTTGTCTTAGAAAGGAAACGAAATCATGCCCGTTTTTATGCGAAATCGAACAAAGAAATGGACGGATAAGGAGTTGCTCGAAAATCGGAAGCAGATCGGCGATAAGGTGTTTTGGGAAGAAATCTATCGACGATACGCTTCGTATCTGATTTCGATTATCACGTTCAAGTATCCGGACTTTCGGGACGTCGCAGAAGATATCGTGCAAGAAACCTTTTTAAGACTCGTCTTTGAAGATCTCGACAAAGTCCAAAACTTAAAAGCACTTCTGGCTACGACCGCCGCGCATATCTGCATCGATAAGCACCGACTCCGAAGCGCAAAGAAGCGCGCGGACACCAACCTTGTCCCGCTGGATGCGGAACTGGGGAACGAAGACGGTGAAGACTCCTTCTTGGAGATAACCGAAAACGCGGATTCGGACAATCCGGAAGAAATCGCCTTGAACGAGATCAAAGTGGATGAGTATCGGCGGGTTCTGTCTCAATTGCCCGAAGAATGCCAAAAGCTTTTGATGTACTCAGCCGAAGGAATGAAATACAAAGAAATCGCCAACCTGATGGAACTGCCGATCGGAACGGTCGGAACGAAGTTGTTAAGGTGTCGGGAACGACTAAAAGAAATCATCGAAAAAGAAAACGGTGAGATTGAAGAGGGATAAAGTCCGTGGGAAGAACGGAGTTGGCATTCGAAGGAGACCCTTCGAGGACGTTGGATGTGTTGTTGTTGACCGGAGATGCATTTGTGGATCATCCCGCCTACGGTATAGCGATTGTTGCGCGACACCTTCAAGCGATGGGGTTTTCTGTGGGGATACTCAGCCATGCGTTTGTCAATGAAGCCTCTTTGCGTTCTTTCGGAAGGCCTCGCCTTTTCGTGGGAATTACCTCAGGAAATCTTGACTCCATGGTTTCAAACTACACCGCTTCTCATAAAAAGCGAAGAACGGACGACCTCTCGTTTACCGGTTCAGACAGTAAACGGCCAGACCGCGCCGTTATCGTCTACACCAATCTCGTTAGAAGAGTCTGGAAGGATGTCCCCATCGTTTTAGGTGGCATCGAGGCGAGCCTCCGCCGTTTCGGCCATTACGACTGGTGGCAAGACAAAGTGCGGCATTCGATTCTATTGGACAGCAAAGCTGATTTTATCTTTTACGGAATGGCCGAAAAAACCTTGACGGAAGCTGCCTACCAGTTTTCCTTGCCGGATTGGAAAGAACGAGTCTCGCACATCAGAGGTGTCGCCTACGCGCTATCGAACAAACAAACGCTCCCCGCGGAAGCGATACGGCTTCCTTCCTATGAAGAGATCGCCTCTTCCAAAGAGGCTTATTCCGAAGCCTTTCGCCTATTCTACGAAGAGACCGATCCGATCCGCGGAAAGGTTCTTTACCAAACCGACGGAACGCGCGCGGTCATTCAAAACCTTCCGAGTTTACCTTTGCAGACGACGGAATTGGACGAAATCTATGGATACCCTTATACCCGCGATCTCCCGAGTTTCTATCAGCGAGAGGGGTTATCCGTTAAAGGAATCGAAACCGTTCGGTTCTCGATTACGAGTCATCGCGGGTGTTATGGTAGCTGCGCCTTTTGCGCGATCGGAATCCATCAGGGAAGAACCGTTACGTGGAGGAGCGATACGTCTATCTTGACAGAAGCGAAGACAATAGCCTCTCAAAAAAGCTTTAAAGGGTTTATCTCCGATGTCGGCGGCCCGACCGCCAATATGTACGGTTTCGAGTGCCGGAAGAAAGTTGCAGAAGGAGCGTGCAAAGACCGCCTCTGCCTCTATCCGGAGCCCTGCCCCTCCCTAAACCCCGATCACGAGGCTTACCTCATGCTACTGGACCGTCTGAAAGAGATACCGGGCATGAAACGGGTCTTTATCTCTTCCGGGATTCGCCCCGATTTGGTGTTGAAAGATCGCAGAAACGGCAGGCGTTTTCTCGCCGCTCTCGTCGAAAGCAACGTTTCCGGTCAGTTGAAAATCGCGCCGGAGCACGTAAGCCCTACGGTTTTGCGCGCAATGAGAAAGTACCCGATCACCGTTTTCAAAGAGTTCACGCGACAATATTTTCTTGAGGCGAAGGCTCAGGGGAAAGACATATACCTCGTTCCTTACCTTATCGTCGGCCATCCGGGAGAAACCGAAGAAGAAAACGAGGAACTGCGACTGTTCATTCAGCGCGAATTGGGATTCCATCCCCATCAAATCCAGATTTTCACCCCAACACCCTCGACCCTCTCGACCACCGTTTACTATACGGGTTTCGATCCGTGGTCGAAAGAACCGGTCGTATCCGAAAAGAGCCTAACGAGCCGAAATCGTATGAAAGAGAATATTTTACATATACGGGAGGGAAAAGCAAAACATGGCGACTATGAAAGCGCTTGTGAAGAGTGAAAGAGCAAGAGGCTTATCCTTACAAAAAGTGGACATCCCCATCATCACCGATGAGCATGAGGTGTTGATAAAAGTGAAGTACGCATCGATATGCGGCACCGACTTGCATATCTATCAATGGAATGAATGGTCCCAAAATCGGATAAAAACGCCGCAAATCGCCGGGCACGAATTCTCCGGAGAAGTCATTGGCGTCGGCAAAGCCGTGAAAAGCGTTCAAATCGGAGATTTCGTCTCCGCGGAGACACATATCCCCTGTGGTTATTGCCGATTATGCCGAACGGGCAATATGCATATATGCAAAAACATGAAGATACTCGGGGTCGATACCAACGGTATCTATGCCGAGTACGCGAAAGTCCCCGAGGTCGTTTTATGGAAAAACGCACCGGAACTGTCTCAGCACTTCGCATCCGTCCAAGAGCCTTTGGGTAACGCTGTTTTTACCGTGACCACAGGAGGCGTTTCTGGTAAAAGCACCTTAATCACGGGTGCCGGACCGATTGGTCTGATGGCGATACAAGTGGCGAAAGCGCTCGGCGCCGGGCCGATAATCGTGTCTGAAGTAAAAGATTTCCGTATCGACATGGCGCTGAAAAACGGCGCGGATTATGTCTTCAATCCGACGAAGGAAGATGTCTTCCAAAAGGTAATGGATTTGACTAACGGGGAAGGCGTGGAAGCCGCTCTCGAGATGTCCGGCAACGAAAAAGCGTTTGAACTGTGTATTGAGGCGCTCTTGCCTTCAGGCCACATTTCCGCGCTCGGAGTTTTCGACAAACCCTTCGCCATCGACATCAATAAGGTTATCTTCAAAAATATCACACTTTATGGGATCACGGGCAGAAAGATGTTCGAGACTTGGTACATCGCCTCAAGTCTTCTGTTAAATAGACGAGTCGATTTGAACAAGATCGTCACACATCTTCTCCCGTTCGAAGAATGGGAAAAAGGCTTTCTATTAATGGAACAAGGAAACTGTGGAAAAATCGTCCTAAAAATCGCAGAATAACCCTATTGCGGCAATCGGATAGTAGAGAAAAAAGAATCCGTTTCCTGTTCTTTTTTCTGTTTTTTTGTGTTTTAATGCTACTCGGCCGCGCCTTCCAACTGCAAGTGATCCGGTACGAAGAAAATGCGGAGCGCTTGGACCGCATGCGGCTGCGCCGAGATCTTGTACCGGCATTGCGCGGCAATATCTACGACCGTCAGGGAAGGCTATTAGCCAACACCTCGTTTCGGAGGGTGGTTGACCTCGAAGCAACCTTCCGCGGGGTCTATGGGCGTGAACGGACGGAGTTGATACGCAGTGTCGCCAATCAATGCGGCGTAACGGAAATCGAAGTCCGGGACGCGATGAATAAAGCGATGGATCTCCCGCTCCGGGCCGACCTTCCTTCCGTCAACGTCGATCTCAGCATAAAGTACCTTTTCCAACGCAACTACTCATTCCAAGGGGCGCTCAGTCATGTTATCGGGTATGTGAACAAAGCGTCCGAAGGCGTTACCGGGATCGAATACGCCTTAAACCATTGGCTATCGGGTGAAGCCGGTCAGTATCGAATCGAAGTGGATTCCCGAACCAGAAAGTTAACCCAACGATGGATTCAGAAACCGAAAACGGGAAAAAGCCTAACGTTAGCCGTTGATTACGAATTTCAAAAGGCGATCGAAGAGATCGCCAAACCCATCGAGAACGCTTACACGATTATCGTATCAAACCCAAAAACGGGGGAAATCCTATCCTTAGTATCCTCCCCTTTCTACGAGAGCACGCGGATGGTTCAGCCTTTTACACAATCTGAATGGGATCAGTTGCAGAACAGCCCTGACCGGATTTTTTTAAATCGGGCGATTCAGATGCGGTACAACCCTGGCAGTCTGATCAAACCATGGGTAACCCTTTGTTCCATGGACCAGTCGAGCGAATTCTTTCAAACGACGGTTGTCGATCGCGAAACGTGTAAAGGCAGTTTCCCGGTCTTAACCGCTTTCGGAGACACGATTCATTATCGGGATTGGGTCCTGACGGGACACGGGGAAGTCAATCTCTTCTTAGCCCTTCAAAAGTCTTGTAATACCTTTTTTTATAATTTGGGCTCTCGACTGGGTATTGAAAGAATGTACGATTTCTCCCTAGTCAGCCGTTTGACGACGATTTCGGGAATCGAACTTCCCAACGAAGTGACCGGGGTTTTCCCTTCAGCGGATTGGAAAAAAAACGCGCTCAAGGAACGTTGGTACTACGGGGATACTCTCCTGACGGCGATAGGACAAAGTTATGTACAGCTTACCCCGATCGAAATGCTCAAATTGTTCGAGTTAATCGCAAACGAAGGGATGATGGCGCGAACCACCCTGTTGAAAAACAGCGGAAATCCGCCGACTAAAGTGTTGGACTATCCGACAGCCTATTGGACTTACTTTAAAGAAGCGCTCGGAGCGGTCGTGTCAAGACCGGGCGGGACCGCTTATACGGTTTTTGCCGGAGCGCCATACGCGCGGGACCTTGCGGGAAAGACGGGCACCGCTGAGACGGGAGTGGAAGGCGTTTACCATTCGTGGTTCGCTTGTTTCTATCCGAAATTCGACCCAAAAGTGACGATATTGGTCTTCGTCGAACGAGGGGGGTACGGAAGCGCTACGGCGGCCCCGCTTGCGCGTCAGGTTTTTGAAGCCTATCAAGAATACATCTTCGACTAACTCCGTCTTTCGTGAGGAAGATACGGATAGAAAGGAGGTCGTCATATGGCCATTCAAAGCGAAGTAAAGATACCGGATATGTCTTGTAACCATTGTGTGATGCGGATATCGAAAGCGCTAAAGGATAGAGGGATAGAAACGTTTCATATAGACTTGGAGAAGAAGGAAGTCCGAGTGAACACGACGCAGTTGCCGGTTGTCCTGCAAATCCTCGAAGAAATAGAATACCCGGGCAGCGTAATAAAATAAAAAAAGGGCTCGCGCCCTTTTTTTCGATTAGTTCGCTCCAGAAACGGAGCCGAACATGGACATAAACTGCATCACGATCGGCATGATCTGCGGTAAGGCGTCGACCAACTGTTCAAAGAACG
>CAZMHO010000049.1:0-1311 GCA_964566085.1 uncultured Thermotogaceae bacterium
AGGAAAAAACTATGATCGATCGGAGGTTACTATGAATCCTTACACCTTAGGCCTGGATATCGGCGGCACGAAAATACTCGGAGCCATCGTCGATAGATCGGCCACGATTCTCTTTACCGAGAAAGCCCCGACCAAAGCCGGTAAAGGCAAAAACGAGGTCGTTTCTCAGATCATTTCGCTCGTCGATAGTCTGAGGAAAAGACTCTTGGAAGAAGATCCTTCCGCCGAGATCGACGCGATCGGCGCGGGTTGCCCCGGTTTGATCGAAAACGGAACGATTCTTTTCACGCCGAACTTACCACTGAACGCGTTTCCACTAAAGAAGACTCTGGAAGAGGCGTTTAACGTTACTGTCAGCGTCGGGAACGATGCCACGCTGAGTATGTCCGGTGAATGGAAGTACGGCGCCGCAAAAGGCTTGACGCACGTCATCGGGATATTTGTCGGGACTGGAATCGGTGGCGGATTAATCTTCAACGGAGCAGTATACGAAGGCGCGTTTGGTATCGGTTCCGAAATCGGTCATATGACGGTGAACCCCGAAGGCCCGTTTTGCGGATGTGGAGCGAAAGGGTGCTTAGAGAGCGTCGCTTCTAAAACCGGGATGTTGAAAGAGATAAAAAAACAGATCCGTCGAGGAAGAGAGTCTTATTTAGAGAGGTTTTTCGAAAAAGATTACGACCTGTTGAAGAGTTCGATGCTCCGAGAGGCGATCGAAAAAAACGACGACTTGGCCATAGAAGTCCTGGATGAGGCGTGCCGATATCTCGGAGTGGCCACAGCCTCTCTTATAAATCTTCTAAACCCGGAGATGATCGTCTACGGGGGTGGGATCGTTTCTTCTCTCGGAGCGTATATGTTGCCGAAAATCCGAGTATCCGCCCGGCGATTCGCGCTCCAGAAAAACTTCTCCAAAACAATTCTGACTTGTTCATCATTGAAAGATAACGCCTGTTTAATGGGAGCTTACGAGCTGGCTTCAAACAGGAAGTGAGCCAAAGGCGCGAGGGGTACACATGGTAGAAAAACATAAGAGTAAAAAAGAGATCGCAGCGGTTATCAAGATTTCTTCGGACGTCATATACCTCTGTATCGCGGAGACAAAAGAAAACGGCATCAAGATTCTCGAATACTTAGAGCACCCGTTTTCGATCGCCCAAGACACCTATAAAAGCGGGAAGATCGGCGCAGAAAAGGTGGAGAAGGTCTGCGCGATCTTGAATAATTACCGCAAGCTGATACAAGAATACGGGATCGCGAAGGTCAAGACCTATGCGACCACCGCCTTTCGAGAAGCGGCAAACGCTTCTT
>CAZMHO010000049.1:1419-7149 GCA_964566085.1 uncultured Thermotogaceae bacterium
CAGCAACGTGTTTATGGCGTACATCGGCTCCGGAAGTTTGGGAATCGCCGTCTATTCCAAAGGCAATATTTTATTTTCCCAAAACATACGGATCGGGGCGATGAAGCTGATCGAAATACTAGGAGATTTGCAAAACGATCAGCAACATTTCTACACTGTGATTCAAGAATACCTATCCAGCTTCAAACACGCCATTAAAAAGATGCTGCCGATCGACCACTTTGATTACTTCATCGCATGCGGAAAAGAAATCCAAGCCGTCGCCCAAATCTGTAATGCAGAAGAAAAAGACGGTTTGAGGTTTTTTCCCAAAGAAGCCTTTACGGCTTTATCGGAAGACTTAAAGTTTAAATCTCCCAAACAAATCAGCAAATTGTTCCCGATACCGGAGATTCGTACCCAGTTCATGCTGCCGTTTATGGGAATATACCAAATGCTGTTGGAGATCATACAGGTGGAATCGGTCGGCGTCGTTCCCTCCGGTCTATTGGAGTCCTTGCTTTTCGAGATGCTGCATCAGAAGGAAGCGCTCAAACGCTCGAAAAAGTTCGATGCCCATACGATCCTTTACGCGAAAAACTTGGGTCGCCGCTTCTTTTTCGAGGAAGAACATGCCTTGAAGGTAGAGGAGTACGCCTTAGCCATCTTTGATGCAACGAAGAAAATACACCATCTCAGCCATCGGCACCGATTTTTGCTGCAAATTGCGGCGCTCTTGCATGATATCGGCAAGTACATCCACTTAAAATATCACGCCCTGCATTCTTACCAAATCATTCGGGATTCCGAAATCTTAGGTTTAAGTACCAAAGAGCTCACCATTGTCGCTAATTTAGCCCGATTTCACACACATATTGTGAGCGACTTTTACCAAACTGATTTTGGCGGGTTGACAAAAGAAGAAAGCGTCGTTCTATCGAAACTTTTGGCGATCTTAAGGATCGCAGACGCGTTAGACCGTTCTCACGAACAAAAGGGAACGAAGGTCGAAGTCCGTATCAAGAAAGACACCGTTAAGATTCTTTTACACACTTCTTCTCAGATTTTTCTCGAAAAATGGATTTTCGACAAGAAATCCGATTTTTTCTCGGAAGTCTTCGGATTGCCCGTCACCTTAAAGCGGGGAGACGGTCATGAATCTTGAGGATCCCAGCCTGTACCTAAACCGTGAACTCAGTTGGTTGGCCTTCAACGAACGGGTTGTCGAAGAAGCCTTCGACAAAGACAATCCCCTGCTCGAGCGGCTCAAGTTTCTATCGATCTCCGGTTCCAATCTCGACGAATTCTTTATGATTCGTGTCGCGGGCCTGAAAGAACAGAAGCACTTCGAATATACCGGCACCGATCCCTCCGGGTCCACGGCTGAAGAACAACTCGTTAAGATATCCCATAAGGTCCACGAGATGGTTAAAAAGCAATACTTTTGCCTAAACCGCCTGCTTTTGCCAAGGTTAAGAAAGAGCGGCATCGAATTTTTGGAACCGGAGGACCTCAATCAAAAGCAAAGCAAACAGATCGCCGAGTACTTTCACACGGTTCTTTATCCGGTTTTAACACCGATGGCAATCGATCAGAGCCGCCCGTTCCCGATGCTGCCGAATAAAAGCTTGAATCAAGCGGTTCTTCTCCGAAAAGAGGACAGCGAAGAAGCCTATTTCGCGCTCGTACAGGTCCCCGCAGTGCTCCCGCGGTTTGTCGAGTTGGAACACAGGGCTTCCAACGGTACGAGCGGAAGCGCCGCGCTTTCGAAAGGAGAGACAAAAAAGTTTATCCTGCTCGAGAAGATAGTCGGACTCTACGTAAATCATCTTTTCAAGGGGTATGAAGTACTCGGGACCGTTCTCTTCCGTATTACGCGGAATGCCGACCTCAGTATCGACGAAGAGGATACCCAAGACCTGTTGGAGGAGATCGAAAAATCTCTAAGGCAGAGGCAAAGAGGGTTCCCGGTCCGTTTAGAAATCGAGTTCAATACCTTTCCGCAAATCGCTGAAACCCTTTCGAAGATGCTGGAGATAGAAGCGAGCGACATCTACGAAATTCCGGGCCCGATAGATCTGTCGGCTTTTGTGAAAATATTCGATATTCAAGGGTATTCCAACCTTCGATACCCGCCTTTCAAACCGCAACTCATCCCCGATATCTTAGAACACGATAACGACTATTTCCTACTGTTGAAGGAAAAAGACCTGATGGTGCATCACCCATACCATTCGTTTCACCACGTGGTAGAATTCTTGGAGCAAGCCGCAAACGACCCGAAAGTCCTGGCGATCAAACAAACGCTCTATCGCGTCAGTTCGAAATCCCCGATCGTCGAAAAACTCATACAAGCGGCAGAAAACGGAAAGCATGTGACCGTTCTGATGGAGCTTAAAGCGCGTTTTGACGAAGAAAACAACATCCAATGGGCGAAACGGTTAGAAAATGCGGGATGCTATGTCATCTTTGGATTAGTCGGTCTCAAGACCCATTGCAAGGTGCTCTTGGTCGTTCGGCAAGAAGAAGACGGCATTCGACGGTATGTTCACCTTTCCACAGGGAACTATAACGAGAACACGGCGCGGATTTATACGGACTTGGGTTTATTCACGAGCAAAGAAGCGTTCGGCGCAGACGCCTCCGCGTTGTTCAACGTCTTAACCGGGTACTCGGAAGCTCCTCAATGGAATGTTTTTTCCGTCGCCCCGAAGGGTCTCAGGGAAGCGGTGATCCTGTTGATCGATCGGGAGATCAGCTTCGCCCGTGGCGGACAGGACGCCCGAATCATTCTCAAGATCAATTCTCTGCTTGATAAAGAGATCATTAAAAAACTATACGTCGCGTCTATGGCGGGCGTTCAGGTCGATCTTCTCGTGAGGGGGATTTGCGCTATAAAACCGGGAGTGGAAGGCATTAGCGGGAGAATCCGGGTTATGAGTATCGTCGGAAGGTTTTTAGAACACCATCGCGTCTTCTATTTCGAAAACGGAGGGAATAACGAACTGTTTCTTTCTTCTTCGGATCTGATGCCGAGAAACCTTGACAGAAGAGTGGAAGTTTTTTTTCCGATTCTCGACGAGGCTTTAAAAAAGGACGTTTTCGAAACGCTCGAACTGATGTTCTCCGATACGATAAAAGGTCGTCTAAGCCGATCTGACGGCGTGTATTCAAGGATTGACAAACGAGGGCGGACGCTGGTCAATGCGCAAGAAGAATTGTGCAAACGCGTCTTGCTCCGTTCCTCTACTTACAAAGAAACAGAAAAAGAGATTGTGCTTAGACCAAAGGTAAAAGAATTCGATATTTAAAGAAAAGAGGCTTCCCACCCCGATGAGTTTTTACAAAAGAATGTTTTTAGTCGCCATTCCTCTAACGATTCAGCAGTTAATCTTCAGTTCCGTGAATTTGCTTGATACGCTGATGATCGGGCAGCTTTCGGAAGTCGCGATCGCGGCGGTCGGACTATCCAACCAATTCTATTTCGTCTATAATCTTCTGCTATTTGGGTTGAGCAGCGGAGGAGCGATCTTTATTGCCCAATACTGGGGGGTCAAAGAATCAGGCAATATTTCCAAAACGACCGCTTTAATGCTTATGGTCGCCTTTTTGTTCTTGTTCCCGTTCTTCATCCTCGCGGTTTTTTTCCCCACTCAGACCCTCCGTTTGTTTACTCCCGATCAGCAAGTGATTCAGTTAGCCGTCGGTTATATGCAAATGATCGGGTTTACACTCCTGCCGGCCGCGATTTCTTATGTGTTCTACTCTGTCCTTCGTAGCACAGAACACGCTTTCGCGGCTATGATCTTCAGCGCGGTCACTATGTGTTTGAACGCTTTCCTGAACTGGGTTTTCATCTTCGGACTCTTTGGATTGCCCGCGCTCGGGGTTTTTGGCGCTGGATTGGCAACATTGATCGCCAGACTGGTGGAGTTTTGTTTGGTGTTCGCGATCGTCACCGGAAAAAAACTGCCGGGAACGCTATCGTTTATCCATTTCAAGACGCTCTCCAAAGCGTTTTTCAAGCGATTTATGGTTTATGTCTTGCCCGCGATGGGAAACGAGTTTTCGTGGTCGATGGGCATCACCTTGTACGCCGTGATCTACAGCCATATCGGCACCGACGTGTTGGCGGCGCACCGAATGATGAACAGTATCGAAAATTTCACTTTTGCTTTTCTGTTTTCGATCGCCAACGCGACCGCCATCATCGTGGGACAGGAGTTGGGAAAGAAACAGTTCGACAGGGCCATCGCCATCGCGAAGAAAAGTATCCGGATCAATTTCGTTCTATCTTTGATCACGGGTATCACGATTATGGTCTTTGCAAACTGGATCTTGAGCGTTTACAACGTCAAACCGGAAGTCAAAACCCTGGCCTATATGATTTTGGGGCTATCCCTTCTGTTCTTGCCCATTAAGAGCCTGAACGCGCTGCTTGTTGTCGGCATCTTCCGAGCGGGTGGAGAGACAAAGTATACGCTTCTTGTTGAAGGTGGGACTTTATGGATCGTCGGCGTTCCGATGACCGCTTTCGTCGGGTTGGTTCTTAAAGCCCCCTTTCCTTGGGTTTTTTCTATGAGCCTTCTCGAAGAGGTAATGAAGGTGCTTATCCTTTCTATCCGCTATCGAAAAAACATCTGGGTTCGCAACGTAATCGGTGAAAACATCTAATCATCGCGGAGGTTATCCATGACTGAGAAAGAACAGTTCCAAAGAGAAAGAGAACGCTTGAACCAAATGGTGATGAAATTTGCGAATAAAGAGACCAAGCGGTTCTTCAGCCTGGATCATCAAACTTACTTAAAAGGCGTCTTGGATGAGAAGACGAAAGAATTCGCGGGATTGGTCGCTTCTTTGGTCCTTCGCTGCGATGACTGCATCTTTTATCACTTGATCCGGTGCCAGGAAACCGGCGCCTCTTCCGAGGAGATCATCGAAGTGCTCAATATCGGGTTGATGGTCGGCGGATCGATCGTTATCCCGCACCTTCGAAGGGCTTTGGCCCGTTGGGACGAGTTAGTGCAGTCCTCGAACTCCTTTGAAATGCAACTGAAGCGGGTGCGTGAGTTAGCGGAGTCGTCTTCCAGCCTTAAAGAGGTAACGCAAGAGATATGCGAATACCTCCGTAACCATAATCCGCTTTTTGACTGGGTGGGATTCTATTGGATCAATCCGGAAAACGCGCAGGAATTGATACTCGGGTCTTTCTCCGGCGAACCGACCGAACATATCGCGATACCGGTCGGTAAAGGTATTTGCGGACAAGCCGCCGAAAAAAAGGAAACCTTTGTGATCCAAGACGTTCGACTCGAAGACAACTACCTTTCCTGCAATCCTTCCGTTTTATCCGAGATGGTTGTTCCGATCTTCAAAGAAGGCGAGATTACGGGAGAATTAGATATCGACTCTCACACCGAATCGCCTTTTACAATCCGTCACCGCGAATTTTTAGAGGAAGTAGCGCGTATCGTCGGAACGTTTTTATAAAGAATTTTTTCTCTTTTTCTACGTCACTAATGGTACCCCTTTTCGAAAAACGATTTGATTATTTGAATAAAAAAAGCCCTTACGGGCTTTTTTTTACATTTTTCGGCTTTTCTTGTGATTGGGAAACCCTTTTCAGTATAATGGGTATGTTCTTGTTGAAATGGGGGTTCGGGGGTATGCAGAAACTGAAAAACTTTCTCGTTATTTTGATGTTTTGCGTGTTTTTATTCGTATGCGCTTGGGTCGTAGAGTCTCAGAGCT
>CAZMHO010000049.1:7159-14621 GCA_964566085.1 uncultured Thermotogaceae bacterium
AGAATACTTGCACTAAAAAAGGGCGGAAAACCGCCCTTTTTTAGTGCAAGCTGCTTGCCTATCGGAATCCTTACCGTTTCAAGTTCACAAGCTCCTGTAGAATCTCATCCGACGTGGTGATCGTACGCGCATTTGCCTGGAAGGCGCGTTGCACGATGACCATCGAGGTAAACTCCTCGGAGAGATCGACGTTCGACATTTCCAGGACACCCGGGCTGAGCGTTCCGCGCCCACCCACATCGGCGGCTCCGATCATCGCAAACCCGCTGTTCGGTGTGACGGAGAAAAGCGTGTTCCCGAGATCCTGAAGCCCGGTCGGGTTGTTAAATATTGCGAGCGCGATCTGTCCTAACGCTTCGCTCTTCCCGTTGGAAAACGTTCCCACGACCTGTCCGCTGACGTTGATGGCAAAATTTTGCAAGATGCCCATCGAATTCCCATCTTGTTCGGTTACGGCCGCAGAGAAATTTCCCGCAAATTGAACGAGTTCCGAAAAGTCAATTTGGACGGTCACTGCCGTCGCCCCTTCTGCTGTTGGAGGAGCGGCGCCATCATCGATGAAGTCTCCCGGATCGAACTTGATCCGCGTGATGCTGATATCATCAACGATCTGACCGTTTTGGCGGATCGCTTTAAAAGCGCTCACCGTTCCGCCGGAATCAAACTCAACGATCCCGCCGACAATCGAAGTGGCGTCAACCGGATCGGGCGTGTACACGCGCTCTCGGTCATCTATGAAAGAAACGACCATCCCGGACTCTTCGATCGCCCGCCAGGCCCATTTGTTGGTGGAGATTTTTTGGAATTCGACGTTGAGGGTATAGGGTTTCCCTAAAGAATCGTAGACTTGAACCGTCGTCGTATACTTCGGCGCGACATAATTTCCTAAAACGTAGTTTTGCGTGTCGTTCTTATCGAAAAACTTGATGTTGCCGGTCTTCGGGATCGATACGGACGCCTTCGTCGCGTTACTGACTTTAACGCTCACCACATCGAAATCCGAGGTGTTGTTAGGATCGGCATAGTTGATCGTGTATTTGTCAAAAAATTCGGCCGGCGCGGTCGTACTGGTCGGATAGTCGGACCGAAACTCCAAACGACCGTACTGCTGATTCACGACATACTTCAGGTCGAGATACGCGTCGGCGGTAGTCACCGCAGTCAATAATGGTGATTCGATCATTTTCTTCGAAAGCTGGAACTCACTTCGGGTACCGTCCCCAATAAAAGACTCTTGGGTTTTGTATTCGATGCGGATCTTTGATGTGCTGATCAATAGAGAAGCGTTGATGATCGTGACCGTTCCGGTATTGGCGTCATAGGTATAATCCGTCCCGGCCGTTAGCGTCGTCGACGCGGAGAAAGAGCCGTTAACGTCAGATAGATAGACCACTAAATCCTCTTCGGTGACATCCGTCGACCCAGTGATATCCAAGATCGGGCCGTTGATACGGTATTGCGTTCTGGCAGTGGAGGCCGCGATGTCTTCCTGCGTAAAATAGGAGACTTTGAGTTTGTCGCCCGTCGCAGGGCAAACGGATTCATCGAGGATAATGGAGGTCGTTTGACCCGCGCTCGAGGGCGCCGGAGAAAACATAAACTCTCCTGTCGCGGTCGTCGCGGCAGTCGCCTGGTCTAATCCGTAAGTGATACCCGTGATGATCTTATCCAGCACTTTATCGTTGTCCGGATCGAACAAATCATGCACGGCAGCCGTTACGCTGGCTGTTCCTACTGGGGAGTAGTTGAACCATGTCTTCGCGCCGTCTCCTCCGATAATGGTCGCGTCAAAGGTTTCCAAACCGGTTGAGGTCATGATCGCTCCAGAGAGCGTATCGGTTGCGTATTTCTCGAATTTCACGATTTGGCCGAACTGATCCAGCTCGATTCGACCGATCGTAGCATCCAATTCGGGGATTTCATTTGGGGAAGCCGCATTCCAATCCACGATCTCGGCTTTCCAGGTATACGTGATGGAGGATCCCGAAAACAGCCGCTCCGTATTGAAGGGAGGCACTTTCTCGAAGGTAAACCGCACCTTGTAGGTTTTGGTTGTATCGTTCGGATTTTGTACCGTGATGGTCACGGGTTCGATGCCGGTCACCGCGTTCAGATTCCCCGCAATATCCATATTAACCGTCGCCTTCGCCGCCATCGTCATCCCGGCCGTAACGAATAAATCGGAAACCGGTTTATCCGTATCGATGAACCGTTTACCCGTTTTTGCATCGACCTTGGCGATCCAGCCCTGCATTTTTAGACCGGTCGTCGGTTGCACGAAATTGCCGTTTTCGTCCAAGGAAAAGTTTCCGGCTCTAGAATAAAAACTCTGAATGCCATCCGATAGAACGAAGAACCCGTCTCCAGAAACAGCCAAATCCGTTTTGCTACCTGTATTCTGGAAGCTGCCTTGATTCATCAATTTATCCACACTGGCAATTTGTGAACCCAAGCCGATCTGTAAACTGTTCACCCCGCCGCGTCCGCCTTCATCCGGAGCTTTCGCTCCGATCATCGTCTGTAAAAGCATCGATTGGAAGGTTGTGCGGGAGGCTTTGAAACCAACGGTGTTGACGTTGGAAATATTGTTGCCGATTACGTCCATCGAACCTTGGAATCCCTTTAGACCGGAGATTCCGCTGAACAAAGAGCGCATCATAATATTTACCTCCTCGATTGATTGTGTTGGAGCGGTTCAAACCATCCCCGCCCCGAGGCTCCCTCTATCGAGGACCAGCCTCTAAAACGCGTCTTTCTCTTCGGTACTGATAAAAACGCTGTCGATGTTGGTGAAATAGTATTGGTCCATTTCTTCTTTCTTCAGGGCGGTCACCAGGGTGCGATCTTTGATGCTGAGAATGAACGCCTGGTTCTTCGCCATCACGAGGGTACTGCGGGACCCTTTTTCCGTTCCGAGGGCCAAGACCTGATCCAATGTTTTCAGAGTCGTTTCATCTACCGTGATCTCTCTGCTCTGAATCCGCTTTTGCGCATGGGAAGAAATCTTGACGCCGGATTCGGGGTCTTCCTGGCGCAGTTGCTGTAAAAAATCAACAAAACTCCCTTCTGCTGTTTCCCCATTCTTGACTTGATTTCTACCTAAACGCGTATTGTAAAGGGGCGTCGAACGCTGGTTGTTGATATTGAGTTGATTCTTCAAATCCTCTGCCATATCGATCGGAAGCGCGATCCCCCTACCTTTTTGTTATCCCAGAAACTTTTCCGGGGTTTCAAGCTTCCTTCACACCTCCTTGTTACGCCTCTTCGTCCGTTTCTTCAGGTGTTGCGGCCGCCGAGATTTCGATAATCTTTTCATAGCTGTACTTTTCACCGTTAAGGATAACGAATATCTCATTATCAACGTACTGCACAGCTTGTACGATACCGCCGATAACGCCGCCGAACTCCACTTGCTTTCCGTTTTCGTCGATCGTGGAGAGTTGATAAGAGTATGTGCCGTCAGGCAACACCGCGCCATAATCGTTCTTTCCATCCCATCGGTAGCTTTGGATACCCGCTTCTTTAAAGCCGATGCTTTCCGTCCTGACGATTCTCCCGTCATTGTCTTTTATCTTGATCACGACGTTGCCTTCCGCTTCCATCGAGTACAGAACCGAATCGGCCAACCCTCCGGACAATGATACTTCGTTTCCTTCGATGACAACGTACTTGCCGACAACGGATGAAGCCTGTAACTTGGTCGTGGCATGCAAGGTTCCCAGATAGTCCTGAAGCGATTGACTCATATTCGTCATCTGCTCCATGTTCTGAAACTGAACCATTTGATTGACGAAATCCTGATTGCTCATTGGCTCCAATGGATTTTGATTCTGAAGCTCGGTGATCAATAAACGGAGAAAGGTGTCTTTGTTCATGGCGCCCTGATCGCTCGCTTTATTGGTTGACGCGCTTCCATTGGCGATCCCTTTGGTCGTGTTGATAGATTCCATCCACATAGATTTCACCTCCGTGGTCTTACCTATATGCCCGCTAACAATTCGGCGAAGGATTGATATACGGGTTCGTCGGTATCATTCTCTTTCGTCTTTTCATTTTCCTTCTGGCGCTTTTCCTGATCCGAACCCTTTTCCTGTTGGGCCTCTTGCCGACCTTGGCCTTGTTCTTCGTATTTTTCCATCATAACCTGAACCTTCTGGGACTCAAACCCCGTTTGAGCCAATCTTTGCGTCAACAGGTGAGCGTTCTTTTCCAACATCTCCTTCGCTTCTTGCGTTTCCACTTTCATTAAAACGACGATAGAGTTCCCTTCTTTAACGACTTCCAAAACCATACGTCCCAATTCAGGCGGATTTAGACGAATGACAGCCGATTCGACCGTTCGCGATCTTGACGCGGACAAGGCGGCTAAATCTTTGATCCGTTGAGCGATCTCACGAATGTTAATTTCCGTATCCTTCGAATTGGGAGCCTCTTTTTCCGTCAGCGCCTGCGTCTTCCATCCGCTTTCGGATTGCTGATTCATCGCCTGAGAGTCCCCTTTCTCCTCTTTCGTTCCGGATTCTTTCGAGAAAGGTTGTGCGAAGGGAGACGGCTTCGTCGTCTCTTCCGCAGACTGAGGCAATTTTACTGCTGAGCCTTCTGCCGTTTCCGACACTTGCAAACGATTCCCTTTCGGTCCTTCGATCCCGGAGAGCGCCGTTTGTATGTCCTGCCCCCGAACGGTCCCGATATCCCGGTAGACGTTCGTTTTAATCGGCGTTACCATCCGAAAGACAGGATTCTCAATGCTCTTCAAACCGTTCGTCAGCTGTTGTCCCTCTCTTCTTTCCAAAGGTTTGGCGCTGTCGAAAGGGATATCCGATGCTTGCGCGGGTTTTTGAAATACTTTCACCGTAAACGCATCTAATTTGACCTTTTGGATATCTTTCTCAAAATACATCCCCTGATAACGATCCCAAAGCGTCGGCTGATTCGCCTGTTTCACCGTCACGTTCGGCGTGCCGGGCAATTGGACGACTTTTACAGTTTTTCTTTGGAAACCGGATGTATCCGCAAGATCCGCTTGTTGTTGGGTTCCCTCTTCGCTCGGTTTTGTGTGGGTCGGATAATCCGTCTTCTCCGGTTGCGCTCCCGTTTCTTTAACGTTCGATGGAAAATCTTTCAACCCAGGAAGCGGCTGGTCAATGACAGACTTCTGTCGATTGTCTCCGTCTGTAAGGTGCCCTTCGATCGGGACGGGTTCTTCTCCCTTTTGGGAAGACGTTGCTCCCTCTTGAGCCTGCTCTGTCGGATGCGCTATACCGGCGGTACTCATCTGGGTTTGTGATGAAGCCGGTTCCTTTCGTAATTCGACGCCCTCCGAATCGAAAAACCCAAGCTCTTTCGGGAAGGGTTCCGGGTTTTCGCTCCGTTTTTCCGCGCTGAGATCGAAACCGTTCCCAGAATTTGGTGTTTCTTCTGGAAGCGTATCCGGTCTAACGTCAGCCGTCAGAAAGTTAACTGCGAGTTCGACAGGTTTTGTCCCGGCATCGATACCGTCGGTAGGCGCGAGGTTTTGCGTCGCGGATTCTCCGGTCTCGATCGCATCGCTTCGCGACAAGGAACTGAGAGTATCGCTTTCCGCCTGAGAGAGCGTCTCTTCGGCCACAGACGTGTTCCCGTCAAGTCGTTTCGAAGAAATCAGAGGGGATAACGTTTCCCTATTGTCTTCGAATCCGCTGGATCCGAAATCGGCGTTCAAAAGGGCTAAAGAGGCGATCTCGTTCTCCTCGCCGTTTGCCGTGACGTTGTCGAGATTGCGGAAAAGATCGGCCAGGCTTGATTGCAAATCTTCGGGAGAAGGGATATCCGACTTCCCTTCGTTCAATTGAATCCAAGCCGAGAGAGTCAGCGCGAGTTTCCTGCCGTTGTCAGTTCCTTCCTGGGATATCTCTTTAAGCAGATGCTCTCCGAACCGGGGCTGCGAAACCGCCGTTAACGGGTTTGCCGCAGAATCCATTCCGCTTTTTATAAGGGCGATCAACTCCGGAGTTAGGAAACTTTCCCCCTTCTCTGTCGCATCCAACGCCTCCTGTTCCTCTTCCGACGACAGGTTCCCTTCCGTCTCAACATTCGCTTTCGAGCTCGTCGATTGAGCGGGTTTCGTTATTGTTACGGGTTTCTTTATACCGACGGCTTCTCCGGCTTTTTCTCCCTCCGAACGGTTCATTGCCTTGTCTTCGGGACGGACCGCGCGTCTTTCTTGCGAAAAAGCGCTCGTAAAGGTATTCTCTCGTTGACGATTCTCGTTTTGGGAGAAACCGCCGACCGTTTCGTCTTTCTTCGAAGAAATCTCCGCTTCTCCCAACCGGGGCGTCTGTTTTACAGCAAATACTTGCTCGGTGAGACTGTGTTGAATCGCATTCACTTTATCACCTCCTTTCCAGCAAGATAGGCTAATATCTGCGCCGCTTTGTCCGGGTTCAGGTTCGCTAAAGCGCCGACCATTTCTGCCGCGATTCCGGACTCCACGAGCCTTAAGCCATTTACGATCTCTTCTATCGAAATTTGGTTCGAACTTAACGCTAAGGCGATTTGGGTTGTGTCGCCGTTTTCGTACCAGTTGGCTAACTGCTGGTATCGCTTTTGCCGGTCTTCCCAATTATTCGTCTCGGACAGCAGTCTTTCCTCTTTCAGATTCAGCTCTTGGGTCCGGGTGTTGATCTCCAATTCCAACCGCCTTAGTTTTCGGTCTTTCTCATCCAGCTCTTCGGACCGATTTTCCAGCGTTTGACGATCGATTTCTATCTTTTCTATATACGACTCATAGATTTCGGTATAGAAAACCGATGGCTTGACGATCCTTCGCGGTTCATACTTGACGTAATTTTTTACGATCGGGACGTTGGACATCAAATAGGCCAAGTAGCTCCGCCAATCACTTAGCGGAGAAAACCCCGTTTCTCCGATTTTTTTGAATTCGAAGTCGATGTATCCGAAGATCAGCACCAGTAAACTCACCGTCACTAAAACCGTCAGGATCAAGAAGATGAGCTTGCCTTTCTTTTTCTTAACCGGTTTCGCTTTCTGTGCCAACAAGCACCTCGCCTCTCAATTTCTATATTTTTCCATAAGAGTCGCCCCTTTTCCTAAAGCGGGGTAGAGTGTGCTACAATAAGTGAAATTTCGACTCCCTTCGTAAAGGAGTCCATAGGAGGTGCTCTATGAGCGCTATTAGACTTATCGTCAACCCAGAGAACGCCAAGCTCGAAGTAGAGTCCGATCAAACATTTTTAGATGTATTGAAGTCGGAGAAAAAAGACCGTTGGAGAGAGTGGGTGGCCGTAAAGACCGAAAATGGAACCGTCGATCTCACCCGCGTTGTAGGCGAAATGGGGAACGGCGAATACGAAATCGAGTGGGTCCATCGCGATTCGCCTGAAGCGGAGGCCGTGTATCGTCACACGATGAGCCACATCTTAGCCCAAGCGGTCACTCGCAAGTACGGAAACAACCGAGTTGT
>CAZMHO010000050.1:0-12830 GCA_964566085.1 uncultured Thermotogaceae bacterium
TCGGCAAATGCTCCATGCCTTCCGTTTAGGATTTTTCCATCCGCGCCGGAATGAGTTCGTCGAGTTCCTGGCTCCCTTGCCAGACGATTTCAAACATGTCCTTCGTATTCTGGCGGGTCGGCAGTCTTACGATTCGGATCCAACGAAATAAATCCGACACTCTCCACATTGTGTATGAAACTGGCAGCACCATACCCGGTTATCCGGCAAATGGACGCGCGCCATCCCAGAACGCATCGTAAACGGGGGGAGTATCGTAAACCCCGTATCGCGTATCCCCATGGAGCGAATCGAGTTTCCGAGGATGATATTGGCGATCTCACCGACGGCATCTTCGACTTCCAGCGCTGTCAACCCTTCTCCCTCCCGTTCTGAGATCGAAAACGAACGCGAAAGACACTCCGCGAGGTTCTGATCTACAGATAACGAGAAAGTGGAACGGAACAACCCGCTGATCGTGATAAAAGAAGACACGGCAAAGAGTTCCATGTTTTCTACAGTCACATAGGCGTACGCCTCATCCGAGAGAGCAGCGCCGTAATACTTCAATGTCTGAATCGCGTTTTTCAGAACCGGGTGCATAATCTTTTCCGGTGAGATATGCTCTGTTTTTCCCTCGATTAGAGGAATGCGGATCGTGAACTCCGTACCTTCATGCGGAACCGAGTCGGCTTCGATCGTTCCGGAAAGATCTTCCACCGCCTTCTTAAGGGACGATAAACCCACTCCCCGTCCCGATAAGATCGTCGTTTCCTGCGTGGTGGAAAGGTTATCTTCAAAAATGGCCGCATGCGCCAACCGATATCGTTCTTCATCATTGGCCCTTTGTACCGTTTTGGCTTCGAGTATCCCCTTTTCCACCGCTTTCTCCAAGACTCTCGGGACGTCGATCCCTCTGCCGTCGTCCGCGAAAACCAGAGTCAGCGTTTCGTTTTCCTCCGCAATCGATATGCTAACATTCCCGTACTCGTCTTTTCCGTTTTCGATACGCTCTTCGACAGATTCGATACCGTGATCGACCGCGTTTCGGAAGAGGTGAACGAGACTCCGCGTAAACTCCCTGAATAACTCTTTATCAACCAGGATTTCGTCAGCCGTTATGCTAACCGGATTGATGCATTTACCCATTCTTTGAGACAATCGGTTCACATAATCGGGAAAATGGTTTAAGAGTTGGGGAAAGGAGATGTACCGAAGGCGTTTTAAGTTTTCCAAAAGCTTCTCATGATTGATCGTCGGCAGCTCCGCAACGATTTCTTTTTCGATGCTGACGATCCGTTCCGGTTCCAGGATGAGTTGGCGATCCTTCTCAAAAAAATCTTTGTTCAAATGCGCCTTCAAAATCTCGATATCATCACGGAGGCAGTTTTGGAGTCTCAGCTGATCCAAGTAGTCAAATAACTCCCGCGGTTCCATCTTCAACAAAGTCTCCCGGTGATCGTTGATCCGATTCTCCACTTCGTGCAGAATGGCGACCGTTCGGTTCATCTCGAAGTTTGCGAAGGTGCCCTTAAAGGTATGGACATTCCGGTAGATATCGGGTAAACTCTCATGAAAAATATCGGCTCCGAGGAACTGCTTGAAATCGAGGATCGACTCAAGAAAGTCTTCTCGATTGATCAGGACCTTGATGACCATCTTGAGAATATTGCGCTCTTCTTCGATCTTCGTTTCCAAAATCCGCTTCTCCGTAATATCGCGCAGAATCACCATCATCTTCTTCTCGTTGGAAGGGATTTCGATGGTTTCGAGAATCCGGTATTCCATACGTATGATGCGGTCTCTGACGATAACTTCTTCTGGCAATAAGGAAAGATACATCGCTCTCGTGGAAGGGGACTCTTCGGACAGTATCTTTGGTATGATCGTCCTGATAAACGCTCTCAACTCATCGTTTCCCCTATAGATAAGGTTTTCAAAGGTCTCACTTGTAAAATCCGGCCCGAAGATCGCTTCACATTCGGAGCTATAGTTCTCTTCCACCCTCAGATCCGTTCCCAGAGACAAAAACCCTTCATCGGTATTATCCATCAAGAGTTTCGTCGCATTCATCGCGACTTTCAATTCGTGGGTACGTTGCTCAACCTTTTTATCCAGTTCATGATAAGAGTTTTCGAGTTCTTCGTTCATCGCCGTCATCTCCTCATAGGAGGCAAACAGCTGGTTGGAGGTCGTTTGAAGCTCAAGGTAGGTTTTTTGAAACTCCCATACGAAGATCAACCCATACCCCAAAATCACCGTCAAGGACCCATAACCGATGAGGGGCACTTGCGGCAACGCCATAAAGAAGACACGGATCAGCTCATATGCGACAGTCAATTCAAACATCGTGACCGAAAAAATAAATTTCGCGCCGTTAGGAGAGCGGAAAGAGATTACGAACAGAATGACCATGTTGATCAACAAGAGGGTCAGATAGGGCATCTCCCAAAGATACAGGTTGAATATCTGTATATGTCGAACGGGCACTAAAAACAAGAAGGAATAACCGAGGATTCCGAATATGTTTGCCCAGAGGATTTTCTTGGACAACACGATTTTATCCGTTAAGAAAGACTCGATACCGACGCAGATCAGGTAAGAGCACAAGACGAGCGTTATCGGTTGCAAGATCATAAATACGGAGCTAAAAGCGGCATTTACGGACGATTCCGGGAAAACGTACCCCAGCAGGTATAGACCGTTGAAAAAAGCGCTCATACCGATCGCGATGTAAGTCGTTCGGGAGTCGGTCAGTTTCCCCATCAATACCAGTAAAAAGCTGATGAAAAAACAAATCCCGATGGATATCAGAAACATATCGTAGGAGAAAACTTCCAAAAACCCGCGTTGCCGGTGATACTGATTCGCCGAAGTCAGGAAGGGGCTCCTCCCGATGACCGCTTTCTCGCGACTATAGACGACCAGTTCGATGCGTTCGGTTCTTCCCGAAGAGGCGGCGCCGAATTCGAACGGAATCGGCAGGGCGCTCCAAAAATGAGCGTCATCCTCTATCTGTCCTTGCGAGTCAACGATGACACCTTCGCGGACGAGATCGATGCGGCTGGCGTATACATTGTACAACACGAGGTACGCCTCTTCGGCGCGTTGAATCTCAGCCTCGAGGCGGAACGAAAACGGACCTCGCTGCTCGACCTGCAGCGGGAATTCAGCCCTGCGAACGGAAAAGGGACCAATATATATCCAATCTTCAATAATCGGTCCGCTGGGAGTGGTCAACGTCAACATTAGGAAGAATAAAAGAAAGAAAAAACATACGGCCAGAATGACGCCGATAAGGTTTTTCATTCTACTAACTCCTTCTGTCTCTTTATGGGTTGTCTTATCGGCTTAAAGAGAAGAAAAATCTTCCGAATCACTTTCGGAGCGCGTAGTGGCCTTCGCTTCCTTTGATTCTTTTTAGCATCTCCTCCAGCTTCACAGCGACGATCTCTACGAAGGGATTGCCGGAAAGATCGAAAAATATTTGACATTGCTCCGTCAGCAATAGCCCCTGTACGGTTCCTTGAAGAAGCGTCAGATTTTTTTCCTCCAAAGTCCCTTTGATGAGGATGATGTAATGACCGTTCTCTTTTCTAACCGAGTACGGTTCCTGGATGGTATTTTTGGTGTCATCCCCTTCCAGAACGCTTTTGACAACGGTTAAGACTTGCCCGACATTAAAGGGTTTCATAATGTAGTGTTTCGCGCCGTTGCTGATCGCTTGAAAGACCATATGCTTCTGATCCAAAGCAGTGATCATAATTATCTTCGCCTCCGGAAACTCGGAAGTGATCTCCTTAACGGCGTCGATACCGGACATGGTAGGCATGGTGATGTCCATGGTCATGACATCCGGTCGGAATTCCTTATAAGCTTTCACAGCCGCTTTTCCGTTTCCTGCCTCCGCGACAACTTCGTAACCCGCTTGAGAAAAGATGGTCCTGAGATTCTTCCGCATCAAAAAAGAGTCGTCGGCGATGACGATCGTCGGCATCATTATCTGTCCTCCTCGAACCGGCCTCGGAGTTCAAAGTTTAGAATCCCCGAGTTCACTCTGAAATTGATATCTGGAACCGCGTATTCTTCTGTTAATCTTTTGTCGATATCCACATTCTTGATCCCCGAATCCCACTTGGCAGACCAGGTTGCCGTATCCGGAACAAAAACCTCCGCCTTCAGGACCAAGCACTCCAGCCAAACGAGAAGGGGTTTCCTCAAGGGATTCACGCGCGCCTTAACCGTGATCGCCAGCCCTTTGATATCCAACGCGGACAGAGAAACCTCATCCAGCAATAAATCCGCTTCGATCACGCCCCCCGTTGCGATCACCTGGTAGGTATACCCTTGGGGTACGACCAGGGCGATTCGGTTGATCTCCGGACGGAAAAAATTGCTCGGGTTCGATTCATCCAGTCGGATCGAAATCACATTCTGGAACTGTTCGACGTCAAAACCCTCTTTATAACCGGCGATTTCTCCGATAATGGCATTTGCGGCCGTTTGGGTCGCTTCGGTGATAAAAAAGCGGTAAGCGTTGCCTTTGATTTCTATCGTATAGTCCTTATATGCTTCTGACAAGAGAACGTTTACCGGCATGTGTGTGATCTTCGCATCGGTAACGTTCTTTGAAGGCCATAAAAACAGGAAAAGGCAAAAAGAGATCGCCAGAAGGGCATGAAAGTACTTGAGCCAATGCATTCCCTTTATTTTCGACAAGACGTTGAATCCGATCAGCACGAAAATGAAGGGCCATGCTTGGAATAAGTTGTCGAGCGCGTTCACAAAAATCTCCCACCTAAAGGAATCCGTGAATACCATAACGCCGATTAAAATGAACAAAATGCCAAAAAACAAACGCACGCTGCTTCCTCCCCCGGAAAAAGAAACGACCATAAGGGTTGATTTCTATCCGAATGGGAGGATTATATCACGAACGCGTGCGAGACCGTTAAAAACGCGTTGTTTTGGGTTATAATAGGGGCAAAACAACGCACGTGTCGATTCCGACTCAAAACGTCATTCAATGGGCAAGATGAGGTGAAAAGTTATCGTCATTTCTAATTCACAGATCAAAAGAATGCTGGTGAGTACGCTTGAAGACGAAATAATATTGGCCGTTTTGGAAGGTCAGCAGTTAGTCGAGCTTCATTTCGAAGAAATCGACTCCGAGAGTATCACGGGTAATATTTTCCTAAGTCGCGTAGAGAATACGGTTAGCAGTTTGGATGCCGTTTTCGTCAATATCGGCACTTCAAAAAACGCCTTCCTCAGGAACAAAGATATCGTGAAGAAAGCCTTCCAACAGCAGCTGAGCAGCAAAGCGCAAGAAGAGAGTAAAAGCGGGAAGGCCGAGTCCTTCGCCAAAGGGCAAAAGTTGATCGTTCAGGTAAAAAAGGATCCGATCGGATCCAAAGGGCCGCAGGTTACGACAAATATCGGCTTGACCGGCCGATTTTTGGTATATATGCCGTATTCCACTACCGTCGGCGTCTCGAAAAAAATCGAAGACCCAACTGAGCGGAAGCGTTTGCACGATTTTATGGGGGCTTGTATCAAAGACGAAGGCATCATTATCCGAACCGTATCGAAAGATATCACCTTAGCGACGTTGGAAGAAGAGCTTAAAAGCCTTCGGATGAAGTGGCAGGACGTGCTGAAGGATTTTCAGCGATTCAAAAAACCTCGCGTCCTGTTTTCCGAACCCGATATCTTAGAGCAGTTGATGCGAGAAAAGTATGACGCCTCGGTCGATGAAGTCATCACAAACAATAAAGAGATCTTCTCCCGCTTACAAGAGATCCTCAATCACTTCGATAAAAAATACGTCAAAGGCAAACTTCGATACAGCTCCGACGATATTTTCGAGTTGTATAACGTGAACAAGCAAACGGAAGACCTTTATAAACGCCGGATAGAACTGAATTGCGGAGGGAGTTTGGTGATCGATCGCACGGAGGCGCTTACGGTAATAGACGTCAACTCCGGTAGCAACCAATCTAACGGAAAAAGCCGCGATATGGTATTGGAAACCAATGTCCAGGCCGCGAAGGAGATTTCGAGACAAATACGCCTACGGAACCTCAGCGGCATTATCATCGGCGATTTCATCGATATGGAGAACGAGAACGATCAAATGACCATTTTGAAGGTATTGGAAGAGGAATTGAAGAAAGATAAGGCAAAGACCTCGGTGATGGGTTTCACGAAGTTGGGCCTGGTGGAAATGGCCCGAAAACGAACCTCACCGCCGTTGGAAGAGTTAATTTTCGAGATGTGCCCGGTATGCAGAGGCGAAGGAATGGTGTTCTCGCCGAAGCGAATCGTCAAGATGCTCGAAAGGGAGCTGGAAGAAGCCGCCAAGATGAAGGACATCAAAGAGGTCCTATTCACAGTACACTGGAACTTATCCGGCTATCTATCGAAAGAGTGGCGTGAAAAAATGGAAGCCGTCCTCGGTAAACGTCTGGTATTAGAGTTTTCGAGACAAGACCCGAACGGATACGACGTAAAATTCAAGAAAGAGTAATAGAAGTCCACTTTGTATTAAGAAGGATGAGAGGAGGAGGTTTATGAAACGGATACACTTATTGCTGGGTGTCCACAATCATCAGCCCGTGGGGAATTTTGAATTCGTTTTCAAAGAAGCTTTTCAGAAGGCCTACGAACCGTTCATACGCACTTTATATAAATTTCCGAACGTGAAAATGAATCTGCATTTTAGCGGCGCCTTGCTTGAATGGATAACCGATTACTCAAATTCCTACATCGAAATGATTAGAAAAATGGTTCTAAGAGGCCAGGTGGAAATATTCACCGGAGGGTTTTACGAACCGATTTTAGCTGTGATCCCGGAGGTAGACCAACGGAAACAGATCGAAAAGCTCTCCGCCTTCACTGAAAAAGTTTTCGGGATAAAGCCGAAAGGGTTATGGTTAGCTGAGAGAGTGTGGGAACCCCATTTACCGACAGTTCTCGCGCAATCCGGCGTCGAATACGTCGCCGTCGACGATACCCATTTCAAGAATGCCGGATTTTATGAAGACGAGCTAAACGGTTATTATATTACGGAAGACCAGGGGCATCTTCTGAAAATCTTTCCGATCAATAAGACGCTGCGCTACCTGATCCCCTTCGACGAACCGGAAGCAACCATCCAGTTCCTACAAGAACGCGCTTCGGAAAATGGAGACAATATGTATCTCATGTTCGACGACGGCGAAAAGTTCGGGGTTTGGCCCGATACGTATGAAAGGAACTACCAAGAGAAGTGGCTGGAGAAATTTTTCCGGTTGTTGGAGGAAAACCAGGACTGGCTTACCACGATGACCTGCCACGAATTCGTCCAATCGAAAAAACCGAAAGGGAGAGCCTATCTGCCGACGGCCTCTTATTCGGAGATGATGACGTGGGCCTTACCAAGCCGAGCCAGAAACCATTTCGAGCGTATCGAAAACGATCTGAAGGCTCAAGGGAATCTAGACCGGTACGCGATGTTCCTCAAATCCGGTTTTTGGCGTACCTTCCTATCGAAATACACCGAAGCGAACCTGATGCATAAGAAAATGCTTCACGTGCGGAACCGGATTACAGAAGGGATGCCCGAAGAGATTACCGAGCATATCCTGAAAGCTCAGGCCAACGACGCTTACTGGCACGGTGTCTTCGGCGGGTTATACCTCCCAAACCTACGCAGCTCGGTTTATGGCAATTTGATTGAGGCGGATAAAAAGATAGACGAACACATCCATAAAGGGCAGGATTTTATCGAGGTGATTGAGAAAGATATCGATATGGATGGGTACCCGGAAATTCTGATAAACACGAAAAAATTCACGCTGGGGCTCTCGCCCAACTGTGGCGGACGAATATTCGAGATCTCCGTTAAAGAAAGAAACATGAATCTGTGCAATAACCTCACCCGGCGCTACGAGTCTTATCACGAAACGATGGCAAATGCGCAAACGGCTGAGGAAGGCGGAAAAGGGAACCTGTTAGTCAAAGAAAAGGGATTAGATAAGTACTTAAACTACGATTGGTATGAAAAATACTCCTTATTGGACCACTTCTTCGGGGATTGGAATGACCTGACCAAGTACGCGAAGAGCCGTCATCCGGAGCAAGGCGACTTTATCAATCAAAAGTTCGATTACGAGATCACGGGACCGGAGACCGGTGAAGTGAAATTAGTAAAGAAAGGACATCTTTGGGTCGGCTCCTTATGGTTGCCGATCCGTCTGGAAAAAACCGTGCAAGTAGAAGACGACGGGTTTTCCGTCCATCACGTTATCTCTAATGAATCAGATCAGACGATTCCGATCATGTACGGGTGCGAATACAATATCAACCTCCTCTCTCCGAATTCGGCTGATCGGTACTTTTATTGCCCGGAATTCGAAAAAAAGACTCTGGGAGAGGCTGGAAAGGTCAAAGCGACGTTCTTCGGGGCGCGCAGCGAGTATGAAGGCGTCGATATCACTTTCCAACCTGGGAAAGAAGTGGACTTTTGGTTTTTCCCCGTCTATACGGTTTCTTTTTCGGAAGGCGGGTTCGAAAAAGTCTATCAATGTTCTAGCATAACGCCGATGCATCATTTTCAGCTGGAACCTCTCGCGGAGTATCGAACCAATCTGAAAATAAAAATCCAAACGCTATAACCTTGCAACCAAGATAGGAAAGGGGTTTTTTCGTGTATCCGAAGCTGGATGTCTACGTGGAGAAGATTATCCATAACGCCCGGTATCTACAGCAGGAGTGCTTGCGGGTTGGGGTCGAACTGACTGTCGTCACAAAAGTTATCCGAGCGACACCAGAGATCGTTATCCCTTTGCGCGACGCCGGCGTGGCCTCCTTCGGAGATTCCCGGATGCTGAACATAAAGCGGCTGCGCGAAGCCGGAATAGGGAATCCGCTGCACTTGATCCGGATTCCGATGCTGTCGGAAATCGACTCTATCCTCGAGTATGCCGACTTCGTTTTCGTTTCCGAGATAGACGCCTTAGAGAAGATTGTGTCTACGACAGGAAAAAGAAAGACGGCCGTTTTCTTTATGATCGATGTGGGAGATATCCGAGAAGGGGTCTGGTATGAGCAGGCGGACCGGGAGCTGGAAAGAGCGGTCAAGATCGCCGGTCCTCGGCTGATTGGACTCGCAACGAATTTAGGCTGCTTTGGCGGGGTCCTTCCGGATAAAAAAAACATGGGTATGCTATGCGAACTTGGAAAACGATATGCATTACATACCCTCTCGGGGGGAAACTCCGCGGCTTTGCTGCTGATTGAAGAACGAACGTTGCCCAAGGAGATCAATCATTACCGGGTTGGAGAAGCTGTATTCTTAGGTACCGACGTGACCAGAAACCGATCGGTACCGGGTACTTCTCGAGATACCTTTATTCTGCGGGCCGAGATCGTTGAACTGCAGATCAAACCTTCTGCTCCGGTGGGAGAAATCGGGCAAGACGCTTTCGGTAGAAAGCCGAAATTCGTAGATAAAGGGCGAAGAAAGAAGGCGATTATCGCCGTGGGGGAACAAGACACCGTTGCCTCGGGACTGATCCCCCTCGACCCGAGGATTTCCGTGCTGCACGCCAGCAGCGACCACACCATTCTCGATGTCACCGACAGCGACGAAAAGTATAAAATCGGGGACATCCTCAGTTTTCGACTGAGCTACGGGGCGCTCCTGAGAGCGATGACTTCAGAGTATATTTTTAAAAACATTGTGGTATAATCAGGAATACAAGCATTTACTCTTTAGAAAGGGGGAAAAAGAGGATGAAGAAAGTTTTTATTTGTTTTTTGATCTGCTTATTTGTGGGGGTTGCGGCATTTTCACAGTTACCTTTGAAGGATGTCCCCCCCAATCACTGGGCTTATGAATCAGTCAAGTATCTATTAGAAGCCGGAATCATTAGCGGCATGACGGACGGAACTTATCAGGGAACCAGCAATACGACCCGCTACCAGCTCGCCGTTTCGCTCTATCGAACGGTAGAATATTTAAAAACATCCTTACCTTACCTGAAAGCGGAAAACATCGCCGGTTTGATGACCCAGATCGATGGCACCAAATCTTTAGTGGATTCGCTCGCGCGCAATGTGGAAAATATGGGCTCGCAGCTTCAAAAGGTAAACACGCAAATGAACACGATGGCCAACGATATCAGTGAATTAAAAACTCTGAGAAACTCCATAAGCGGTTGGGATACCAGAATCGGGGCCGTTGAAAGGGAAGTCGCCGCTCTACAAAACTCGGCGAGTACGATGCAGGGTACCGTTTACGCCGTCCAGGACAAGGTAACCAAATCCGAAAACGATATGAGGAATCTCCAGACAGAATCGGCGACGGTGAAAAAAGAGATCAATGATATCCGTCTGGAAGTCTCCACCTACGGTCAACGGATAAAAAGCGTAGAAACCTTAGTGGGGGGGATCAGCAGTTTAGAACTGAAAAACTCCATTTCCCGTCTCAGCGACGATATCAGTAAGGTAAAAACCGATTATACGCAATTGAAGATGACAGTAGACGGTCAAGCGGTACAGCTCGCGGATAACAAAAAGCAAATCGACACGGTCTCCCAAGAGATTCCGCGGATGAAGATACAGATCGGCAACGTCGAAACCCGTTTATCTGAAACCGGGATGAAGATGGACAATGTCGCCGCCGACTACGAAGCCTTTAAGAGCGATATCCTTCCGAAAGTATCCAAGAACGGTTCCGACATTATCAATTTAAACCGTAAGCTTCAAGATATGGACGTCTCCGTAAACACCCGAATGGATGCCGTCGAAAAGAAGATTAACCTGCCGACCTGGTTGGGCGTAGGCGGTATTGTCCTCGGCATCGCCGGTATCGGCGTGGGAGTGTATAGTTTAATCTACGGACAACAACTATACAAATTACTGGTGGACGAAGGAATCATCACCCCGAAATAGTTATCGATAAAAAGAGAGCGGGTTAACCCGCTCTCTTTTTTATGCTTTCACAGACCCCATTGCGCAGATAAAGGCGTGTTCCATCAGCAACAGGCTGGTCACCGGACCCACGCCCCCCGGAGTCGGCGTGATCGATATCTGACGTTCCATTTCTAGCTCCGGATCAAGGAATACATCGCCAACGATCTTCCCATCAACGACATTGATCCCGACATCAATCACGTAAGCCCCTGTCTGGATTCCAGAAAGGGATATCCCTTGCGGAACCCCTGTTGCGACGACGACGACTTTCGACTCCGCGATAATCTGCGCTAAGTCTTTCGTTTTCGTATGGCAAACGGTCGGAGTCGCGCTCCATGCTTTTTCCAGCAACATCCATGAAAGGGGTTTACCGATCGTGGTGCTTCTTCCAACGATCGCGACACGCTCTCCGTGAATCGGAATGCCGTAGTAATCCATGAACTCGATCACCGCTTTGGCCGTGCAAGGATAGAGGCGAGTCTTTTCATAGGCGATCCTGCCAAGGTTAACGGGACCCCTACCTTCGGCATCTTTTTCTGGGGATAAACGCGTCAACAGCAGCAGTTCGTCTACGTGTTTCGGCATCGGATGGGAGAGCAACACCGCGTCGACTTCTTTATCGAGATTGATCCGTTCTATTTCGGCCAGGAGCCTTTCCATCGTCACGTCTTTCTCGAAGGGGAGGTGACGATAGGAAATCCCTAACAGTTTGGCTTGTTTTTCTTGCGATCGGATATAGGCGAGGGTCGCTTCGTTTGGGGCGGCGCTGATCGTTAATAGAACCGGTTGCCGGTTGAGCCGCGACGCCTTCTCTTTAATTCTGGCTCTAATCTTTTCCGCAATAGGTTTCCCTTCCAGTCTCATAATCGAACCTCCATCGTTTTACCGGATAATTGTATCATGACTCTCCTTACTCCCGCTTCCTTGAATCGAGAGAGAGAACTCTGCATCTCATCCTCTCGCTGGAAGAAAGCCTCTCCTGAGAAAGACAGAATGGCCAAAGAGCGTTCCCAGCGTCCGATCACCGTGACCTCTTTTCTACCGTGAAGTATCAGAGTATCCCCGATTTCTACCTTCGTGTCCCCGATCCTAAATGAGAAATGCCGCAAGCCGTCGCTCCCTTTTGCCACCCGTTTGTCTGATGAAACCTCGGTTATGATGGTCAGATGCATCTCCGTCAGCGTCGAAAAGGGCGGAAACTTCAAACCGAAAACAGTCTGGTAATCCAATAATAAACCGAAAGCCGCGAGATGGCCCCCTAAACGTTCGATCGGCGATACGGCAGATTGCGGGTCACTCTGGTCGACCCTTTTAGTCGCGCTCTTAATCGGTGTTTTTCGAGTTGCGCCCTGCTCCTCTCGCTCCCCAAACAACGTTCGTTTAAGGGTAAGCATCTCGTTTTTCACGCGATCCCGTATCGCCATAAGTCCTTCTATCGTTACGGTTTCTCCTGAGAAAGACGCGAGTCCGCTATGATAGAGCTGATAGATGGTCTGATCGTCCAAAAGCTCAGGGGGAAGGCTTCGAAAGAGTCCTTCAGAATCATGAAATCGGACTTTTGGCCGTTCTTGTATCACAATTTTGAACAAATCGGGACTGATCCCCTTAACCATCTGAAACCCTAACCGCAATCCCTTATCTTCGATCTCGGTTTGCATGCCGCTTTTTCCGATATCCGGCAGACAGACCGGCAGGTCGCGCTTCCCGCATTCGCTCAAGATGGCGAATACTCTCTCCGGGATACCGTGATAACGGTTGAACAAGGCTTTATAAAACGGTAACGGGTAACGCTCCTTGAGATACAGCATCCAATAGGTGATCGTGGCGTACGCGGTGGCATGCGCTTTATTGAAGGCATATCCCGAGAACTTCCGCATTTCCGAAAACAGGAT
>CAZMHO010000050.1:12840-14565 GCA_964566085.1 uncultured Thermotogaceae bacterium
TGTTGCCCGTTCTATTCCTCTCTCGAGAGCCCCGGAATAGAACGCTTGTTCATACTGTACCATCAACTCAGGGCGTTTCTTGGCCATCGCGCGACGAAGAGCATCGGATTCGGAGGGCTTCAGCCCCCCAATCCGGGCCCCAATCAGCATAATCTGTTCCTGAAAGATAGGGATCCCATAAGTTTCCGCCAATAGTTCCTCAACTTCCGCGATGAGGGGCGGACTTTCCGGATCTTTCGTCCTGTTTGCGACGATCTGTTCGACCATACCGCTTTTCGCCGGTCCCGGACGATTGAGCGAGATGAGTATTCTAAGGTCCGAAAAATCCTTGGGACGAAAGCGTTCGGTGACTCTGCGACCGGTATAGGTATCTAATTGAAAGATGCCGCTGAGATTCTCGGGATCGACAGAATCGTAGATTCCTGCCTGTGTCGGTTCCTCCTCCCGTATGGGAATGCCGATCTCCCTCAAGAAAGACAAAGCCGTCAATCCCAACAGGTCAAATTTAGCGATACCGATCTCATAGAGATCGTTCATATCGTATTGGGTCACGGCGCCCTCTTCCGTAATCGTAAGCGGGATAAGCGAGCCTAATTCCGCTTCGGATAAGACGATACCGGCGGCATGGGTAGAGGCATGGCGGGGCAGCGTGCTCATACGGTTAATAATCCGCGCTCGGTGTGTGGATTTTTCCAATGTGGAACTGAGCGCCGGTACTTTTTCGACTTCTCGAACCGAGTTCTTCTCTCCGAACGAGCCGAAGGTAACGATCTGAGCCATTCTGTTCCGGCCATAACGCCGGCGGATTTCTTCGATAACCGATTGCCTTCTCGTGTCTTCGATATCGATATCGATATCGGGCGGTTCTTCCCGATCCGGATTTAAAAACCGTTCGAAAATCAGACCGTGTTCGATCGGGTCGGGCTTCGTTAATCCCAGCAGATGAATGATCAAGGAAGCGACGGCCGAACCTCTTCCAGGCCCAACCCAAGCGTCGGCGGATCGGCAACAGTCCTTGAAATCATAGGCGATTAACAGGTATCGGACGAAGTTTTTCTCCTTGATGACAGACCATTCTTCCGCCACACGGTGACGATATACCTCTCGTTTGGGTTCGGGTATCAGAGATAATTTTTCTTCTACACGACTCAACAGAAAGGAGGCTTCATCGCTTCGTTCGGCCGCTATGGCTTCGGCGATCTTCGGAGGTAGGGGGATGGACGCCTTAACATCAAGCGTGTAGTCCGAGAAGTATCCGATAAGATGAAATTGCCGCTCGATCTCCGTCCGAAAGTCCGGGTACAGTTGACAGAGTCCGTCTTGGTCGGTAAACAGGACGTTGTCTTCTTCACAATCTATAGGTGGGGCTTTTTGAACGCCTCCCCCCCGTTTCATAAAGGATAGCGTTTCGCAAACCTCCTCATCGAGAGGCTCGATGGCGCGAGTCGGAAGAAAAAACAAGGTGTGATCGCCGTGAGAGGCGCGCCGGAACGAAGTGAACCCGTGAAAAGCGTGAGGATACCGCGACAAGGCGTTTTCTTCCATCGCGTATTGGAACACCTTGAGAATCTCGGGCGCCTCGAGTATGACCGGGAAGGCGATCACGCCGTTATGGTATTGTACCAAGAGATTATACCCCTGGCGATTGCGCGCGTAACAAGAGACCCGCCCTTCCGCCGTATGACATTCCTTCCCGATAATCGGAAGGATACCCTTCCGATGGGC
>CAZMHO010000051.1:0-14462 GCA_964566085.1 uncultured Thermotogaceae bacterium
TCAGTGTTAGTCAATGTTTGTCGGTCCTACAATCGGCTTTAGCGCGAGATGAGATCTTACAAGGCCTTCTAACGGTGCGCGGAGAAATTTCCGGGTGGAAGATCGTCCGGGGCCACGCTTACTTTTCTCTGAAAGACGCGGGGGGAATGATCAAATCCGTATACTTCTCCGTACCCGCGCTTCAGGCGGCTAAGATAGCCGAAGGAAATGTGGTGGACGCGACGGGACAGTTTAAAATCTACGCAGAACGAGGGGATCTTCAATTTTACGTTCGAGCGATGCGCCTACAAAACGCGGTCGGTTTGCTGCAACTCAGATTTGAAGAGTTGAAGGCGCGGTTAAACCGGGAGGGCATCATTCCCAAACCTCCGGAAGAGCGGCGAAGTCTGCCTCGTTTTCCGCGAAGGATCGGCGTCGTCGCCTCCCGAAGTTCAGCCGCCTTCGCCGACATCGTAAAAACGCTGCAAAAGCGGTATCCGGTTGCCGAAGTCTGCCTTTTTCACACGGGCGTTCAAGGAGAGAGCGCGAAGATAGAGATCGTTCAAGCCTTGAGGGATGCGGCTCATAGCGAGTCAGAGGTCATCATTCTCGCGAGGGGAGGCGGATCCATAGAAGACCTCTGGCCTTTCAGCGAAGAGGCGGTCGTCCGCGCGGTAAGAAGCTGCGGTAAGCCGATCGTGGTCGGTGTCGGCCATGAGATCGACCATACCCTCTCGGAATATGCGGCCGACGTCATCGCGAGCACTCCCACCGGGGCGGCGATGCAGGCCTCCCCCGATTTACACGCTTGGATGGATCACTATCGGCAAAAGGTAACGCATGCGCGTCAATCTCTTCTTCTCTATATACGCCGAATCGAAGAAAAGGCGGAAAACTTCGGTCGTTTGCTCCGGTTTTACCGGCCCGATCAGATGCTTCTGCGTGAAACGGAAAAGGTCAGCCGGTTGCGCCGCCGCCTCGCGCAGTACGGGATGAGTTTGAATAGGGCGATTGAACGTTCACAAGAGACAAATTTTCGCCGGGTCTTATCGCTTGCGCCGCTTCGGCCTATTGAAGAGATGAAAGCGCGGCTGGACGCTCTCGGTCGCGTTGTCAAAAGCTTTGATCCGGGACTTGTCCTAAACCGGGGCTACGCCTGGATAGAAAAGGATGGAAAAATCGCGTCTTCCGTGGTAAAATTCGGTGAAAAAGACCCGTTTACCGTACGATTAAAGGACGGCGCCTTAGAGGCCGTTGTGACAAAAACAGTAAGTCAGGAGCGGAATGATCGATGAAGGATAAGAAAACGGCGAAACCGGAAAGCATCGAGGAGATATTTACGAAGTTAGAAGCCTTGATCAACGAGTTGGAGGCTGGTAAAGAGCCTTTGGATCAGGTGTTGACGACGTTTAAGGAAGCGGTGGCGCTCTATCAGAAAGCCTCCGGAATGCTCCAAGAGGCAAAGGTTAAAGTTACGGAAATGTTGAAAGACCTGGAAGGTGAAAAGGATGGAGAGGTTCTTAAAGAGCTCGTCGAACCTGATTCAACAGATCAAAACAGCTTCACCCTCTGAACTCGACCAACTCGCATCAGAGGTCCGGTCGCGTATCTTGGAAGTCGTTTCTAAAAGCGGCGGTCATCTCTCTTCGAACCTCGGGACCGTGGAACTGACCTTGGCGCTCTATCGGAACTTCAGTTTTCCTGAGGAAGACGTTCTCGTTTGGGATACCGGCCATCAGGCCTATACTCAGAAACTGATTACCGGTCGGGCCGATCAATTCGAAACCTTGCGGCAACATGGAGGCATCAGCGGGTTTACCTCGCGTTTTGAGTCTCCTTACGACAGTTATGGGGCCGGTCATGTCGGAACGGGCGTCGGCGCGGGTCTGGGATTCGAACAGGTCTTGCGGAAAGAAAATCGTGGGGGCAATGTGGTCGTGGTCCTCGGAGACGGCGCTTTAACCAACGGGTGTACGTTGGAGGCGCTCAACCAGGCGTCGAATCTTAACTCGAATCTGAGAGTGGTCATTAACGATAACGGGATGTCGATCGGCGAAAACGTCGGCAGTTTCGCGCGCAGCTTTTCGCTTCTGCGCACCAATCCAACCTATGCGACGCTTAAGCAAAAGATCAAGAGCTTTTTGACCAACTCCGGCCTCGAACCCTTTGAAACGATTCTAGAAAAGATCCGAGACAGTATGAAGTCCTACCTCGTGCCCCAGAACTTGTTCGAAGCGATCGGATTCAAATACATCGGCCCGATAGACGGTCATGACATCGACCTTTTATCGCGTGTCTTCTACAATCTGAAGGTCGATTTCAAGAAACCGACGATCGTGCATGTGGTCACGCAAAAAGGGAAGGGTAAAGACTGGTCGGAATCCCATCCGACGCAGTACCACGGGGTTGGCCCTTTCCATCTGGATGACGGGTCGCCGTTGTCTTCGCCAAAAACGCTCTCGTTCAGTCAAGCCTTCGGATTGACCCTCACAGAGTTAGCCGCCCAGGATCCCAAAGTGATCGCGATTACCGCGGCGATGGCGGACGGCACGGGATTGTCCCCTTTCCGAAACCGATATCCAGAACGATTTTTCGATCTCGGTATCACCGAATCTTTCTCTACGCTCTTTACGGGCGTCTTCGCGCTAAAAGGCTGGCACCCTGTTTTTGCCGTCTATTCAACCTTTTTGCAAAGGGCTTATGATGCCTTGGTGCACGATATCGCGCTGCAAAAAACGCCGGCGGTTTTTTGCGTGGATCGCGCGGGGTTGGTCGGCGATGACGGCCCCACCCACCACGGCGTATTTGATTTGGGTTTTCTGTTGACCTTGCCGGGCGCGACGATCTATAACCCCCGAAATATCCGCGAACTCGTCTCGATCTTAAAACATATCGTGATCGGCCACTGGCCGGTGGCTGGCCCCGTCTTCATCCGGTATCCCAAAAAAACCGAAGACTGTTCGGAGGATTACGCACGAAAATGGATTGAAGAGCCCGAGACCGCGGAGTCCCTCCGCTGGCGAACGATCGCGCAGACACCCGGGGCCGTCTCCGAGGGGACGGAACACGAGACGCTGGTGTTTTCCACTGGAACGATCGCGCAACAGGCGATCGCGGCAGCTCCCGCGCTGGGAACCCCGTACCGCGTCATAGACGCCGTGCGCGCGAAACCGCTGGATTGGGAGGTTATCGACCTCTCTTTTTCTTCCGGTCGAACGAAACGCGTTATCACGCTTGAAGAAGGGAATATCGTGGGGGGATTCGGACAGTATTTGACCCTGCAACTCATGCAACGGTATGGCAATCGGATCGAAGGTTTCCGAAACGTCGGACTTCCAGACGCCTTTATCGAACACGGACGCAACGAAAGCCTTTACCGTCGCTACCGCTTGGACGTGGAAGGGTTATCCGACCGATTCCGCGAGTTTTCAGATCAGCTGAATCCCGATACGTTAGGCTCTTTCGTCGGTTCGATGGGCATTCGGGGTGATCAGCGCTGATTCCGAGATACGAAGCGGTGATACTGGATATCGACGGCACCTTGATAGACGACGAGATGCGTCTTTCTGATCGAACCAAAGCGGCGATACAGTTCCTCCGGAAGAGCGGCGTGATCGTCGTTTTTTGTTCGGGAAGAATGTATCTGTCGATGCGGCGATGGGTTGATAGACACTTTGATCAGCCCTTCCATATGATCTCCTATAACGGCGCGCAGATCCATCTGGCCGGAGAAAGCCTCCCGTTTTACTCCCGCCGGTTGCCTTTCGAAACTTCCCTGGAGATTCTGCGCGCGCTGAAAAAGGCGGGCAGTTATCGGCAATACTACTGGGACGAGCGCATTTTTTCTTCTCCGCCCGCGAAATGGGCCGAACACTACGCCCTTCATTCGGGCGTAGAGGTGGCCGTTCAACAAGACCTGGAACGTTTAGCCGAAGAAACCCGCGTCGAACCGGTAAAAATACTCGCGATCGACGTCCCGGATCGTATCGATCGGTTACAGCGCGCCTTCTTCGGAAAAATCGCAGGCGCGAGCCTCTTCAAGTCGTTCCCGACCTATCTGGACTTCATGCCGACAGCGACGAACAAGGGGGCGGCGATACGCGAGATGGCCGTTAAATTGAACTTTTCCCTCGAAAAAACAGTCATGCTAGGGGATAGCGAAAACGATTCTTTCGGGTTTGAGGTGGTAGGGTATCCAATTGCCATGGGTAATGCGCAAAGCATCCTCAAGAACCGAGCAGCCTGGGTCGCTCCGGATAATAATCAGGAAGGAGCCTATTGGGCTTTGGCTCGCGTTTTTCCTGATCTTTCTCCCAAGTAAGGCAAACGCTTTTGAAAGGATCGTCATTCCGAGGAATCCACCCTATGCAATCCTCTCGATAGAGCCTCATGAGGTCCTCAAAGGGGTGACGTTTTTTTCTTTAGGCTCAGTGGGTTATCTTTCGCTGTTGGAAGAATACGGGTATGCTCTGGCCATCAAGGCGAAGTCCCTTGGGGCGGGCGGAGCGATTATCGGAAGGGCGAAACCGGCGCCAAAAACCCCCGAAAGAGACGAACGGTATCTTTCTTCCTCTCCCTACTTAACCGCTGAAGCGTTGAAATGTATTGCCAAAGGGCTCTTGAGCGGCGGTATCTTTCCTTTCGTCGATCTCACGGAAGGCTATGATATCGACGTACTGAAAGGGTTGGTTTCCCGTAACGCCTATCTCGGATTGCTTTGCCGTTCGATGACCCTCTCGAATGACGCATCGCTGGAAGAATTCCTGAATAAAAACAAATGGATTCCGATCCTCCTCGATCGGACTGAGGTCGATCCCGCTCCGATCGTACACACCTTTGTTTGGGAGTACCCGCTCACCTCGGAAAGGCAAGAAGAGATCCGAAAAAACCTGCTGCTCATGGCGATCGTTCTGGTCAAAAAACCGGCCTTCTCCACTGAAATACAGGTGATTCGGGATGTCGGAACGGCGGTAAAACCGGGCATTTCCTATATCGTGGTCGGCGATCCCACGCTCATCCCGTTGAAAAACGTTTACGGCGCTGTATGGATCCCCGCGGACGAACCGTTTTTAATCCAGGAGGGGACAGAAATCCTCAACGGATTGAAGGTTGCCAGGGGGAAGAAGAATTGGTAGTGACGACAAACGGGGGGGCCGGCGCTCTTTCAAGTCAACTCGGAGCCCTGGCCGTTACTGTTATGATAACGGGAACCATCCATCGACTTATTAACGTATTCGTCAGATTGCATAAAGCGGTTTTTCGTGGTATACTTTGCATTGCGCGAGTGACAGAAAGTAGAAAAGGTATACAGTCTGGTATACCGACAATTTGAAAGGAGGAGTTTGAATGCAGAAAAAAGTACTGTTAGTAGCTTTACTTTTCAGTTTAGTCGCATCCTTCCTGTTAGCCGGTCCTGTGGTTACCACCGCTCCGGGAGTGCCGGGTCCGTTCGTCGACAAGATCTACGTCAATTCCAGGACCAATGCGGAAATTGGGGCGAAGGATACGGCGGAGGGTCTTACAGACATCTTCTATTGGGGATTATACGGCAGCGAGTTCCTGGCGTTGCCGGCGGAGACCAGAGCGAAACTCGAAACCTATGAAGTCCCGTCCGGAAGCTGGTCTTTCTTGCTGAACCCCTATCCGAACGAAGCGCCTTATATCGCCGATGTCGGCGGGGTGGAGTTCTTCAACCCGTTCGCGATCCGCGAAGTGCGTTTCGCGATGAACTTCCTGATGAATCGTCAGTACGCGGTTGATGAAATTCTCGCCGGCGCCGGATTGCCCGCTTTCACGATGGCGACCCAGGGGCAACCGGGGACTTACAAGTACAACCTGTTGGCGGACGAATACGGATTCACGGGCGAAGGGAACGAGGCCCAAGCGTTAAAAGACATCGAAGCCGCAATGCAAGCGGCTGCCGAACTTCCGGCCAATAAAGGCAGACTGGTTAAACAAGGCGGAAAATGGATGTTCGATGGCCAACCCGTCGCGCTTAACTTCATGATCCGTGTGGACGACCCCAACGGTCGGCTGCGATTGGGCAACTACTTTGCCGATCAGGTTGAGAAAACCGGCATCACCGTCAACAGACTGCTGTGGGACCGTGTCAAATGCGCGACCATAGCGTATTATTCCGATCCGAAAGCGGCCATTGAAGTCGGAAACATCTGGCATCTCTACACCGAAGGGTGGGGAGCCGGCGCGACCCGAGCCTTCTGGGAACATATCGTGGCGCAGATGTACGCCCCCTGGTACGGCTACATGCCCGGCGGCGCGGAACCGTCCAACTGGAACTATCAGAACGCTTTAATCGACGACGTGACACTGAAGGCTTTTACAGGAAACTTCATGACCGAAGACGAATATTGGGCTTACGCGCTTTCCGGCCTCAGAGAAGGGCTTAGAGAAGCCGTACGCATTTACGTAGCCAACCAGACCGACTTCTATGTTGCGAACAAAGCTCGATTGGCGCAACGCTTTGCCTATGGTCTCGGGGACGGTTTGAATGAATGGTCCTTAATCACCGCCAAGACCGTGGACAAAAAGTTGACCATTACCCAGTTCTCAGCCAGAGGCGCCCTCTTTATGGCCTCCTGGAACCCCGTCGGATCCGACGGTTTCAATGACGTTTATTCGAACAATATCGCCGGCCCGCTCTATGACTCCGGTACCTTCGAAAGCCCCGTTTCCGCGATCGCCACTCCGAGAAGGACCCTGTTCCGACTCGACACGCTGGAAACCAAAGTGGATAAAGTGGGAGAAGGGGAAGACGTCACCTTCGTCGGATTGTTGAACGTGCCCGCCAACGCGCTCAAATATGATGCGTTGAGCAACACGTGGAAAGGCGTCGGAGAAGGCGTCAAAGCATTCTCGAAATGTACCTATGATTTCGCGTACGGAAAATGGCATGATGGCACACCTCAGACGATCGCCGATGTCCTTTTCATGCAAGGATTTGTAGAAGAGTGGATCAGCAAAGACGGAGACGAAGATAAAGAGTTCGATGACGCATATTCCTCTAAGCTGAAACCCGGAAACGACACCGTTAAAGGGTGGGTTTTGAACCCCGACGGGTCGATCACCGTCTACTTCGATTACAACTTCCCGCCCAGCGCGCCGAGAGTGGCCGCGAACGGGGCTCCCGCATGGACCGTCACCGCGTCCGGCCATTCCGTTGGCGTATCCTGGACGATCGTTGAAGCCTTAGCCCACATGGTTGCCGGCGGCGCCAATTCCGGTACCGTCTGGAGCTTCTCGTCTCAAGCGGAAAACGAAGTAGACGTACTGGTCCCGCGCTGTGTGGAAGACATCAAGGCGAAACTGCAAGAACTGCATGACAACGGTCACGTCCCCGCTTACGTCGCTGGGTATATGACTCAAAAAGAAGCGAAGGACGCCTATGCCAATGCCATCGCTTTCATCAACAAATACGGCCATGCGTATATCTCCAACGGACCGTTCTGGTTGGAAAAATACGATCCGGTCTCCAACTTTATGGAACTGACCGCCAACCGCGATCCGTCCTACCCGTACAGCTCCCAATACTGGACCGACCTCTTCGCGGTTCCGACGATCGCGATTGATCGGATCACCATCCCGTCTCTGATTCCTTCCGGAAAGAACCTCGAAATCACCGTGAAGGTATCCAAGGTTGTTTACCCTGAAGTATTGGCGGAAAATGCCGAAGAAGGCCGCGTCACCGTTCGATTCCTTTCTTCCCCGGAAATCGTGGTTCAAGCGAATCTCGTCCGGTCCGGCGAATTCAAAGCGATTATCCCCGGAACTTCGTTGGTCAGCGTTCCGAAAGGAACCTATAAGGTGCAGATCGAAGCTCAGCTCGAAGGAGCCCTTGAACAATCCGAAACCAAAAACGTCGTGATCTGGTAGCGAGATCTTAGAATTCAGTGAGGGTAGTGCCTCTTCGGAGGCACTACCTGATTTTAGGGGGAGACGATGTACTGGAAATATGTAATAAAGCGGGTTATCAACGGGATCGTCATCTATATGATTCTGATTTTTATTTTTTCGGCGCTTTTCAATATGCAAATGGAGCAAACGGTCCGTGCTCTGATTGATGAAACAGTGAAAGGGGAGGTGATGGCGCAATCAACCTCCGGGAGATGGACCCCAGAACAATTGATGAACTGGTCAAAGGAGAGAAGAGCCTATTACGCTGAACTCTACAATCTCAACAAACCCGTTTTCGAACGAATTGTCAACCGCGCCGTCGACACAATCTTGTTTCGATACGGGAAATCGACGATCATCAAATCCTCCTTTGGTGAACGGGACGTCGTGAAAATCATCTTTGAAACCGTACCGAGAACCCTGCTGCTGTTCGGAACGGCTGCCATCATCGACGTGTTGTTGGGAATACTCATCGGGATTAAGAAAGCGCAAAAACCGGGAAAATCCTTCGATAAAGGAACTTCCATCGCGACGATGATCGTTTTCGGAATGCCTTCCTGGTGGTTAGGGATGCTCATGATTATGTTTTTTGTATATATTATCAAGGTCTTTCCATCGGGCGGGATGCACTCGACGCCGCCACCCGCTGGTTTTATGTACCATCTGGATACGCTCTGGCATCTTACCTTACCGGTAATCACGCTGGTTATCATCGGTTTCTGGGGACGCGCCTTCTTGATCCGAAACATCGTGCTCAGCGTTTTGCAGGATGATTACATTATGTCCGCCCGCGCGAGAGGGATTCCGGAGCGGAAAGTGCTGTTCGGTCATGCTCTCAGAACGGCGGCGCCTCCGATCGTCACCATGGCGTTGCTGAGCTTACTGGTATCGGTCAGCGGGGGGATTCTGTTCGAAAGCATCTTTAGTTGGTCCGGAATGGGCAACTTATATTGGATATCCGTTGAACAGAGCGATATTCCGGTCCTGATGGGCGATCTCTCCTTCACCACCGGACTATACATTTGCGGGTTGGTGATTTTAGACCTGATCTACGGGTTCCTCGATCCGCGAATCAAAGTAGGTGGCAAAGCATGAAGCTTAAAGACTTAAAGGGATCGATTTCTGAGTTTTGGAGCGAGTTTCGAAAAGTAAAGTCCGGGTTGGTCGGGCTCGGGATTTTCGTATTTTTCCTCCTGCTGCTGATATTTGAGCCGGTTTTGGCCCCGTTCTCCCAGACGAATACGCGTTGGCGGGACATCTCTTATTGGGATGACAATCCGCAGTCGGCCTATCCTATCTGGGTCAACTTCTTCTCCGCGAAGAAGTACGCGAAGAGCTCGGTATTGAAAGACCCGCAAGTGAATGAAGAGGCTTTCGGTACCAATCGGATGATCACCTATACCTTCGAGTATGACTATCACTATGACATCGCCCCCGCCGACTTGATTTTAAAGATTCAGGGGACCGGATCTGCGATGATGGACCTAACTTTTATCAGACCGGACGGGGAAACGGTCCCCCTAACCTCTTCGAACCTTAAAATGGTCCCGGGGGGCGTTAGCCGAATATCCGTGGATAAGGGATCCAAAGCGGAAGCCTACGATTTTCTCGGGGGTTATGAAACCCGGGACAATATGCGTAAATTTCAGCGGTCTTCGATCAAGCCGGTTGCCATAATCTTCGCAAAAGCCCAGAATAATATGCTGATCGACCCTGAACCCCTAAAAGGGAAGTATACGATACAAGCCGCCATCTTGTTGCAACAGCCGGAGGATACCGTCAACAACGTCGAGTTGGTCATACCGGGCAGAGTGTTCGGAGTATTAGGCACAGACGCCTTCAAGCGCGACTTGTTCAGCGGGGTCTTGGCGGGCATTAAGTGGGCGTTGCTCATCGGGTTGCTGACCGCGATCGTATCCGTGATGGTCGGGGTCATCTACGGCGTTATCAGCGCTTATATGGGAGGATGGAAGGACGCGATCATGCAGCGTATCTTCGAGATATTCAACTCCATTCCTCTTTTGCCCGTCTTAATCGTTATGAGCGCGATATTCAAACCCAGTATTTGGAATCTGATTTTGATTATGTGTATCTTCTACTGGACGGGTTCCGTGAAGACCGTCCGTTCGATGGGGCTGCAAATCAAAGAGGAGACGTTTATCGAAGCGACGCGGGCGTTGGGCGCGAGCAACTTCCGCATTATCTTTAAGCATATCATCCCCTTGATCATCCCGTACTCTTTCGCCTCGATGGCGCTGTTCATTCCCGGCGCGATCGTCTACGAGGCGTCGATCTCCCTGTTGGGATTAGGGGACGCCACGATCGTGACGTGGGGTCAAATACTGCGGGACGCTTATACAGGCGGCGCTGTCATTAATGGTATCTGGTGGTGGGTCATTCCTCCCGGATTGATGATCGCGGTTATGGGAATGAGCTTCGCCTTTATCGGATTCGCTTTAGACAAAATACTACATCCGAAACTTCGGACGAGGTAAATAAGATGGAAGCAGAGAAAACGACGCAGAATAAATGGGTTTTAGAAGTAAAAAACTTAAAACTCCACTATCTGACGAGTCAAGGCGCCGTCAAGGCGGTGGATGATATCTCCTTCTGTTTGAAGAAAGGCGAGACTCTGGGGATCGTCGGAGAATCCGGATGCGGCAAAACGACAACGGCCGTGGCGCTGCTGATGATGCCGTCCCCTCCGGGGAAGATCGTTGGCGGTCAAATCCTCATAGAGGGGAAAGATATCGTTCCGATGACAGAAACGCAGATAAGAAGGCAAATCCGTTGGGAAAAGATTTCGATGGTCTTTCAAGGCGCGATGAACTGTCTCACGCCCGTCTATACGATTGGGAAACAGATGATGGAGACCCTGCGCGAGCACCGGGAGATGTCCAAAGGCGAAGCGATCTCGCGGATCGAGAAGTATCTCGGGTACGTCGGACTTTCGAAGGAAGTCTTGAAGCGTTACCCGCACGAACTATCGGGCGGAATGAAACAGCGTATCGTGATCGCGATGGCCTTGTTTCTCGAACCGAAGATCGTCCTGTGTGACGAACCGACCACCGCTCTCGACGTCGTTGTTCAGGCGCAAATCATAAACCTGTTAAAGGACTTGAAGCAGCAACTGGATCTGTCCTTTATTTTCATCACCCACGATTTGGCGACTGAAGCGGAAGTTTCGGACCGGCTCATGGTGATGTACGGCGGAAAGATCGCGGAGATCGGGACCAACGAGCAGCTCTACGGGAAACAAGGCTCGATGCACCCCTATACGCAACGATTGCTCAAAGCTACCCCACTTCTCCACGAGAAAGTCGAAGAACTCGCCTTCATTCCAGGAAGACCGCCTGATCTACTGAACCCTCCGACGGGTTGCAAGTTCCATGACCGTTGCGACGTGGTAATGGACCGGTGTAAGGTGGATGAACCGGATCTGCAGGAAGTCGAACCCGATCATCTTGTGGCTTGTTGGAGGTGTCGAAAGTCGTGAGCGAAAATATCTTCGAGGTAAAAAACCTCCAAAAATGGTTTCCCGTACGCCGGAACCTCTCTGATTTTATCAGAAAGCGTCACAGTTATGTGAAAGCGGTAGATGGCGTCACCTTCAATATCCGCCGCGGAGAGATATTTGGTTTGGTTGGGGAGTCGGGTTGTGGAAAGACCACGACTGGAAAAATATTGATGAAACTACTGGAACCGACCGGCGGGCAGATGATCCTCGATGGACAAGACGTCACCCATATCACCGCGGAAAGGCTGAGAGCGTATCGCAGAGAGGTACAGATGATCTTCCAAGATCCCTACGCGTCGATGAATCCCCGTTTCCGTATTCGGGATGTTTTGGAAGAGCCTTTGCTGATTCATAAGGTGGGTGAAGACCATCAGAAACGTTTGGAAATGGTTGCGAAAGCGCTTTCGGAAGTCCGGTTACAACCGCCCGAAGAGTATATGGAGAGATTTCCGCATATGCTGTCCGGCGGGCAGCGGCAGCGTGCCGCAACTGCCCGGAGTTTGATTCTTAATCCTAAATTTATCGTCGCCGATGAGCCCGTGTCTATGATCGACCTGTCGACACGCGCCGAGATTCTTCATATGATGAAATTGGTCCAAAGGGAGCTCCAACTTACCTATCTTTATATCACCCATGATCTTTCGACAGCCCGATACTTCACCGACACGATCGCGGTCATGTATCTGGGAAGAATCGTTGAAACAGGAGACCCGGACGACGTGATCGACAATCCCAAGCACCCTTACACGATGGCGTTGATTGCGGCGGTTTGCGAGCCCGTATCCGGAAAGGTCAATCGCATCAAACAGGTTCCAATCAAAGGGGAAGTGCCATCGGCCCAGAACATCCCCCAGGGTTGCCGATTCCATCCCCGTTGCGTGTATGCAAAAGACGAGTGTCGGAATGAGAAAGAACCGGAGTTGGAAGTCGTGAATGGCAGGCACTTGGTGGCCTGTCGTCGGTACAAAGAAATATAGACGGAGGAAATGCATTAACGGTGAGGTTTCCTGCGAAGCGGATCGGCAATAATCTCGTCGATCCGCTTTTTTGTTGACGGCACTTACCGAGAGGGTGACGATACCTGTCAAATCGGATAGGAATCACCTAAAAGTTTGAAACCTCTCGAGCGGATAGTATATAATAAACGAGACCGTCGAACAGCCCGAAAACCATCGGTTTTTCGGCCGATCACTTAAGAGATATTCTTTATCTTCTGTTCGATAATAAGGGGGATTACATGAGTCGGAAAGTTTGGTTTCGGTTGCTCACAGTGTGTGGAATGTTAATACTAATCTCCGGGTGTACGATCCTTTATCAGATATCGGATCCGTTGAACCCGACGCCGGCCGTTGAAAGCCGAACGAGCGCCACGACCGTGGTGTTGCGGTGGGAGTATGCGGATGGCTCCGACATCACCTTCGACGTCTATATGGGGAGGTCGATCGACGCCATGGCGCTCATCGCCCGAAACTTAACCGAACCCTTGGTCACCGTCAGCGACTTAATCCCCAATACCCGATACTACTGGAAGGTGAAAGCGCAGAACGCCTTTGGCCAATTCCGATTCAGCCAAGTGTGGTCCTTTGAAGTGGTCGGCGGAAAGCATTACGCGCTGATGATCGGTGTTGCGGACTATGATACCGCTTCCGACCTGAGATGGACCGTGAACGACGCGAACGATATCCAAACCTGCCTACAACACTTATCTGCCGAATATATCAATCGGCAACTACTGACCCGTGTCGTTGAGGAGGATGTCGTTAACTTTTTTGAAGAACTGGAAGAGGTTTTTCTGGAGGGAGACACGTTTTTATTCTCTTTCGCCGGCCACGGAAGTTACGACTACGCCCTCTCTGAATCCTACCTCTCTTTTTCGAACGGTTCGAAGATAACGGTCTCTGAACTGAGAAACCTGATCAACCGGCTCGACGGTACCGTCATCGTCATTTTGGATTCCTGCCGCTCCGGCGGGTTTACAAACCTTCTTTCTACGAGAGAAGAGCTTATCGCCGATCTCGACAGGTTTAACCGGTCTTTTATAGAAGGACTGACGCAAGGAGTCCGAAGCGCGCAGACTTACGTTCTGACGGCTGCAAAACAGACGGAAAGCAGCTGGGAAGACGCCGTCCTTCAAAACGGCATCTTTTCCTTTTTCTTCGCGGACGGACTAGGCCATACCGGGCTCGCGAATCCCTTAGGCGCGTTCAATTCGACCTATGACGCGGATGTAGACAACAATAAACGTATTACGCTGGACGAGATGTATGACTACACCTTCGCGAATGTGAACACCTACTTGAAGAATATACAGCAAGTGCAAGTTTTCCCGACCAACTCCGATTACATTTTGGCGGAGTGGGAATAAAACCGAGTGGGTAAGGCCCGGCGATCCGGAAGTTCAGAAACCCTATGATTTTACGAACGGGCTTCCGGGCGTTTTCCTGGTCAAAGAGCCAAAAGCGAGGCTGATGCCGATCAGTATCAGGATGCCCGGCCAAAAGACGTTGAAGTAAAACAACAAAGCTAAGCCTACCAACCAGACGCACCCATTCCAGCCATACCATCCTTTCTTTGTGGCTAAAGACCATGGAAGCCACGCTACCCCTATCAAGGCAAGGATCCAAGGCCATAGACCGATTTCCTTAACGAAAAACAATACCGCTAACCCGATAAAGAATATTCCGGTTCCCAGAGTATAGAGGTTCCGATTTGCTTTTTCCATCTTTCTCTCCTCTCCTAAGACTAAGGAATCAGGTACAAACGTTCAGACTTCTCCAGACCATCCGAAAGAATATAAAGAAATCATGCGACACAAGAATACGGGTCCGGTTCATCGCAATCAAAATGCGAGCCCTCACCCGGGCGGAACATCGCGTACGGAGCACTCGATAACGCGACGGCGGTACGCCTTTCCAGAGACTCTCCGAACGAGACCGCGAAGGCTCATGACGGCTCTAATGCGCAACGCCTCCGCATGACGGCTGTGCGACAACGCTATCCGACGATTCCTTGACGGTTTGCCCGTTTCTAAAAACCCGTCGAAAATGGCTAATCG
>CAZMHO010000052.1:0-9328 GCA_964566085.1 uncultured Thermotogaceae bacterium
CGCATCGGGCTATTTCAACAGCTCAAAGTCGATTTCGCCGCGCACGTAGTCGATGTCCTTAACACGCGCTTCCAGAATATCCCCGATTTTATAGACCTTTCCCGTTCTTTCTCCGATTAAAAGATTCCGCTCCTCATCGAAGAGGAAGTAATCGCTGAGGGTTGAGATCGGGATAAGTCCCGGAATCAGTTTCTCCGGCACTTCGACGAACAGACCGAACTTCGCCACGTTGGTAACCACCACCTGGTAAAGCTCGGCCAGGTTTCGGCTCACGTAATTGACCTTTTTCAGCGAAATCAAATCCCATTCCGCTTCGCTCGACACGCGCTCCCTCACCGAAGACTGCTTCGCGATCTTCGCCAATTGCTCCGGCGTATAAACGACCGGCTGAGTATCGGCCACCCGTTTGATCCACTCTTTCAAAAGCCGGTGTACGATGAGGTCCGGATAGCGACGGATAGGAGACGTGAAGTGAGTGTAGTTTTCCGAGGCAAGGCCGTAATGTCCGATGTTTTGCGCGCTGTAGACGGCTCGTTTCATCGATCGAACGACCAACCGCTGAATACTGCTTTTCAGCGGGTGGTCCTGCACAGTTTCGAGATAGTTCTGGATATCGGAAGACTGCATCTCTTTAGGGAACTTTTTTTGTACTCCCAGGGCCAGAACGTATTTCTTTAACTGCGTCAACGTTTCGGGGTCCGGCCGTTCATGGACTCGGTAGATGAAAGGACGGTCGATCGAAGCGAATATGCCCGCAATCGTTTCGTTGGCCTTGAGCATAAACTCTTCGATGAAGGATTCCGCCCGGCCGCGTTTTCTTATCGTTATGTCGAGCGCATTCCCCTTTTCGTCCAGCGGAATCTCGACGTCCCCGCTGTCGATCTCCATAATCGCGCCCCGGCTTTTCCGATCCTTTCGAAGGACATCGGCCAGTTCATCCATCAGCGTTAAGGCCTGACTAATCTCCGGATGGTCCGCGCAGTACCGCCCTTCTTTCGAAGCGGCTGTTCCGCTCAAAAAGTCGTTCACCGCGGTATAAGTCAATCGTTTCTCGCTTTTAATCACGCCCTCGTGACAAGCGTACCGGACGATCTGCCCTTTTTCGTCGATCTCCATCTCCAGGGAGAGCGTCAGGCGCGATTTACTCTCTTTCAGCGAACAGATTCCGTTGGATAAGGCAACCGGCAGCATCGGAATGACGGTATCTAACAAATAGGTGCTGGTCCCTCGCCGGAAAGCTTCTTCATCTATCTGCGATCCTGCAGGGACGTAGGCAGAGACGTCGGCGATGTGGACCCCCAGCAGATAATGCCCGGTTTCCAGTTTTTCTATTCCTACCGCGTCGTCAAAGTCTTTTGCGGACTCTCCGTCGATCGTGACAATGATCTGGTCACGGTAATCTTTACGGTTCTTGCAGTCTTTCGGAAAGACGCGATCGGGCGTATTCTTCGACTCCTCCAGAACTTTCTCGGGGAAGTCTTCGGGAAAGGGGAGCCCGTGTTTGACGATCACGGTGGGCAGATGAACCTGCGGATCTTCGATTGATCCCAAACAGCGCGTGATCTTCGCCATCGGGGGGGTTTTCTTTGAGGGGTATGCGACGATCTTCGCGATCACCTTCGCCCCCAGTTCGCTTCCGAGCAGGTCTTTCTTCTCTGAACCCGAAAGGTAGTACCGCAGTCCCATGCGCTTGTCGTCGGGTATGATGAAGTAGTTCCGCCCTTCCCGGGCCAGGATGCCGACGACATCTTTCAGGTTTCTTTGGAGAATCTTAACAACTTGCGCCCTTCTCCAATCCTTATAGAAACCGCTCGGTTTGATTTGCACGGAATCCCGATGAAGCGCGTAATGCGAATCTTCCGGAAAAACAACGTACTCGATTCCGTCGCTGGCTGTGCAAAAGGCGATATTGCCATTTCGGTTGAAATCCAGTATCCCGGTCAATGCGCGAGAAGGCTCCTTCTCTGTGTCCGTCGTTGTCTCCTCACTTTCCGGTATCCGATAGCGGTTCGTTTCGTTCTTTTCGAGGACGCCCTCGGTCTCTAAGCCTTTGACGAAGGCGCGAAAAACCGCTTTCTCGCTTTTCGTGTTGGCACCGAAAACCCGGTACAAGTCCCTTAACAGTAAGGGTTCATATTCTTTTTTGCTCAAGAAATCTAAAATTGCGTGTTTATCCTTTTGCATGCTTGCGCTCCTTTGTCCTGCAGTTTGCGCCCCCACTGCTTTAATGATAACAGATTTTCCCCGGAGGAATGATGATCACTTTGACGCCGTTCTCCGCCATCCTCCGGTCGAACTTCTCGATACGCTCGCGAAGAGAGTCCGAGTAGCGGCTGGATATATGGTAAAGGTAAAGCTCTTTCGGTTTCGCTTCGAGAATCGGCTCCACCAGCTCTTCCAACGACGTATGGTTTTCGCCTTTTCGGTCTTCGAGATTTAAGAACGTGCACTCGTGGAAAAGCGTATCGGTGTTCGACAAGCGGGGAACAGGCATCACCAGACCGTCACCGCTATAGGTGAATAGGTTTTGATCATAAAACTCCGAGATTTCTTCGGTCCCTTTGTTTTGGATCGCTTTGCGTATCTCCGATTGTTGCATCGACCGATAGGGTTCCCGCAAGCGTTTTCGCTTCTCTTTGATATGGAAGCCCAAAGTACATTCCGTTTCCATATGTTTTGTGGAAAAAACTTCCAAGTACCGGCTCTTCTTCGCCTTCGGGTCGAAGACCGCTTCCCCGGGCGTCGCGTCCGCTTTCGGAAAGAGCGGAAGCCTAAAGCCTTCGTCGATCTCCCGGATGAGAATCTCATACTTCAGTCGGTTGCTGGACTCCATAATAAACTCCAAATACTTTCGGATTCTGGATGAACTGTTGTGATAGTATATCTCGAGCGGTTTTTCGCGTTCACCCATCGCGCTGTTTCGCGTATTTAAAAACCCCCAGAGACCGGATATGTGGTCCGCGTGACCGTGAGATAAGAAAATGCGTTGAACCGCGTATATCTTGTTGGTCAGAAATGTGCTGACCCCTTCTCCGCAATCGAACATGATCCGATCCGGAGCATAATATAGCCAGGTGGAATACATGGCTTTTGAAAAAACAATGATCTCCAAAACAATCCTCCGTTTTCTACTTTATGGCGCTTTTTCGATCTTTATCTTAAGCATCCCCTTGACCCCGCCGGGAAACTTGACGGCGGCCTCGTAAACCCCGATTTCTTTAATCGGGGTGGATAATGAGATACAGCGTTTATCGACCGGTTCCTCGAGCGCCTTCTCCAATTCTTGCGCGATATCCGCGTTCGTAATCGAACCGTAAAGCTTCTTCCCTTCTCCCGCTTTGACATAGATGGTGAAAAATTCCTTCATCAATCGATCCAGCTTCTCCTGACTTTTTTGCTGCACCTTGTTTTGATGTTCCTTTCGGATCTGTTGAATGGACTGGGAATGTTTGAGAGTTCCCTCCGTCGCTTCTTCCGCAAGCCCTCTCGGGATGAGAAAGTTCCTCGCAAAGCCGTCGGAAACTGTTTTTACCTCACCCTTCTTACCAGTTTTTTGAACATCCTGAAGCAAGATAACTTTCATCGGTGACGCCTCCCTCCTCCTGATAGTTCACTATTTTGTTCTTCTCTCAATTCTGTTCGGTTGTGTTTTGCCGATAAACCATCGCGGGTTTCCCGCTCTGTCTCAAGCCACTGAGCGAAGCACGCGCGCCTTGATCTGTTCATGAAGCGTAATAATCTCCGAGAACCCCGCCACTTCGCAAGCTTCCTGAGAGCGGACCGCTCTTTCAACGACGCGTGTCACTTCTCCGAAGGATATCCTCTTCTCCAGGAACAGTTGAACAGCCGCCTCGTTTGCGCCATTCAACGCGATTCTCAACGCGTTGGGAGCATCGAGAACCGTACGCGCCAACCGCAACGCGGGGTACTCTTCCGGTTCGGCTTGTTTCAAGGCCATCGGCTCAAAGAGGCCGCGCGCGCCTTTTTCCTGGACGCCATACGCGCCGGGAGGAGGAACTCGTTCCGGGTAGGTCAACGCGTAACCGATGGGGACACGCATATCGGGAACGCCCGCGTGCATCTTATAATGCCCGTCGTGATACTCAATCAACGCATGGATAAAGCTGTTGCGGCAAAAGGCGACGCCTATCTTCTCCGTCGGCAACTCAAATAGGAATTTCGCCTCGATCATTTCGAGCGCTTTATTCATAAGGGTAGCGGAGTCTACCGTAATCTTCGCCCCCATCTTCCAGTTGGGATGACGCAAGACCTGGTCCACGGTCGCGCGTTCCTTCTCAGACTCGCTCCAATCTCGCAGCGCCCCCCCCGAAGCCGTGATATAGGCTTTTCGTATCTCCGCCGGATCGGTTCCGAGCAAGAGCTGGAAAAGCCCGCTATGCTCGCTGTCAACCGGTATCAGTTCCTTGCCGAGAGCCTTCGCCTTCTCCGGAATGAGGCGCCCTCCCAACACAACGGACTCCTTATTGGCCAAACAAACGCGTCGCGAGGTTTCAACCGCCTTCAGAGCATAAGAAAGGGAAACCCCTCCAGAAGAGGCGATCATCGCAAAATCAGGCCTCAACGCTTCGAGCATGGATTCAACGGAGGCAAAGCGGCGAGCGGTTTCCGGGATCTCCGTCAACGGGCCACTAAAGCAATAACCCGCCGGCTTATAGGTTTTAAGCTGTTCGGAGAATAGCGGATTGCGGTTCGCGGCCAAACCGGAGACGCGTATAGAATACCCTTGCCTCAACAGATGGTCCACGACCTCGAGGGTCTGCATTCCGATAGATCCAGTGCTGCCAATCACGACCAACGATGCGGTTCGGGCGCGCTGCGTTCTTTTCGGATTATTCTTTTCCATAACGGTCGTCCTTCTGTTAAGCTTTGCCGATCAGGCCAGTACCGCCGCCAGAATCAAAAGGCGCTCGCGGGTGATGAACAAAACCCCGTTCATCGGTCAGAAAGATGCTGGCCCCTTCTCGGAATCACATAGATCGCGATAGTCGCAAAACCCGCATAAGGGACCCTTTTTTTTTGGGAAGGCGTTGTTTTGCGACGCCAAAAGAATCGACCGGCACTTTTCTACCAAAGCCGCTTCGGTCGTTAAGTTCTGATCCGGCGAAAAGGGACGTTCCACGAGCTCGTCTTCCCCCAAAAAGTAGAATAGCGTCGACTCGACCTTCAGCCCATATTTATTTGCCAACCAAGAATAGGTGTGCAATTGAAGAAAATCGATAAACCGTTCCGAATACTTGCCCGTCTTGAAGTCGACGATTCGGAATCCGGTCGGGCGTTTTTCGATCCTGTCGATGCGGCCGACGAAGAGAATATCTTCACTCAGCGGCACGTCCAGGTACTTCTCGGTCTCATAAGGCCGAGTTGAAAAAGCGCTTTTATGATAGTTTCCCAGCATCTTCAACCCTCTCAAACCGCAAGTTTTTTCCTCAATCAGATTCATCTCCAACAGGCCCTGACGGCGATACTTGTTCCGTTCCGACATCCATTTCTGCTTAAACGCCTGCATCAGCCACTCGCGATCGTCCGCTTCCGTGGAAAACATCGCCCCGACAGTACGATCGCCGGAGAGCCTTCGGTGTTCGGCCTTAACGTAGGCGGCGATCGTTTCGTGAACGATCTGTCCCAAAAAGAGCGCCGGCGTGGTTTTTGACGGGTATTCCTGAACGTATTGGTAACGAAACTTGAGCGGGCATTGGTCAAAGGCGCTTAACTTGGAATAAGAAAAGCGGATCATACCGGAGCCTCAAAATAGTCGCCGGAAGACAAAAGGCGCCCTTGCGCCGCTTGATAGGCGGAAATCAATGTTTTGCCCGGAAACTGAACCTGCCCGACGATCACGCTTCCTTTGCCGCATAGCACTTGAATGCCTTGTTTCGAGACGTTCACGATCGCGCCAGGTTTTAATTCCGGAAATTCTTTATCGATTGATCTCTCCGCCTCCGTAGAGGGGAGGAGCCGACTTCCCGCCAGTTTCAAGGCCGCGCCCTTAAAAACCGTTCGGGATAGAGGATCCGCGTCAAAAGCGCGGATCTGGTTATGCACCTTGTCGGAGGATTCTTCCCAACGGACCCATAACTCTTCTTTTTCGATCTTCGTAGCGTAGCCGATCTCTTGACAGGGATCTTGCTCCGTGTAAACCGTAGTCGCCGGATCGAAATGGCGCAAAAAACCAAGCAACATCGGGAGGGCCCTTTCCTTCATGGTCCGCGCCAGTCCGCTGTAGGTCTCATCGACCGACACAGGCAGCGTCACTCTTTTAACGACAGGTCCCGCATCCAGCGCCAAAGACATCCTCATCAAACAGACGCCGGTCTCTCCGTCGCCGTTCAGCAAACACCTTTGGATTGGCGCGGCCCCCCGGTACCTTGGCAGTAACGACGGGTGAAGGTTGAAGATGCCGAATCGCGGCAGGTCCAGCACCCGTTGCTTCAGCAGTCTCCCGAAGGCAATCAGCAGGATCATATCCGGCTGCAGTCTCGACAACTCTTCGAACCCGTCTCCTTGATTGATTTGCCTCGGCTGGAAAACGGGGATCCCATACTGAATCGCCGACCGTTTGACGGGCGGCGGAACTTTTCTCTTCCCGCGAGCGGAGACGGAGTCTTCCTGCGTCAACACGCCAACGATCGGAACCCCTTCCTGCAGAAGCGGCTCAAGGTAAGACGCGGCGAACTCCGGAGTGCCCATGAACACGATGCGTTTGAGGAAAGGATTTGAAAAGCCGCTCATCAAAAATTTTCCTTTGCTTTCGGATTCGGCTCCGCATCCAACCGATATGGTTCTTGAAAGTCGGGATCCATCCTTGGGATCGCTCGGCGCTGTATGTCCAGCAACGCTCGATGTAATAACCGGCGTTTGGTGACGCTCAGATGATCGATGAACAAAACCCCGTTCAAATGATCGGTTTCGTGCTGAAAGACGATTGCGGGATACCCTTCCAATTCCTCTTCGACGATCTCTCCTTTGAGATTTTGATACCGAACGGAGATTTTTTTGGGCCGCTGCACGCTCTCATAGATCTCGGGAACGCTTAAACACCCCTCCTCGTTGATTTCCGTCTCCTGGCTCCGTTTTATGATCTCGGGGTTGATCACAGCCTTCCAGCCGTTACCGGTTCCGTCGTCTACGGCGAAAACTCGCCGGTTGACGCCAACTTGCGGCGCCGCCAACCCGACGCCGTCATACTCGTACATCATCTCGATCAATTGTTCCGCGAAGAGGCGAAAGTCCGCGTCGATCAACTCCACTCGCTTCGATTTGGTTCTTAATACGGGGTCTCCATAATACCGAATATGATAACTCATCGCAAAACTCCCCAAAGACTATCCCGGAAACTGCAAACGCAACCGGCTGAAGGTCTTCTCATCGTTCATGAAGACGCTCAAGGGGGTGATCGAGACGTAATGATTCAACACAGCGTAATAGTCCGACTCAAAGCAAGGTTGCTCTTCGATCACGTTTCCCATCAACCAATAGTAATCGTTCCCATACGGGTCTTTCCGCTTCTCATAATAATCATCGTATCTTCGATTGCTCTGCTTGGTAATTTTAAAGCCTTTCAATTCCGAAAGCGGCACAGAGGGCACATTGATGTTTAAAGCTCCGAAAGGCGGAATGACTTTCGGGTCAAAGGCTTTCAGAAAGTCGGTGAGAAAAGCGGCGGACGTTTCGTAGGAAGGCTCTTGATGGCTCACGTCGGAGATCGCGATAGAGGGGTAACCCATAATCGCACCTTCCAAAGCGCCGGAGACAGTCCCCGAATAAGGGACATCCGTACCCAAGTTGGCGCCGTGGTTGATCCCGGAGACGACGATATCGATCTTAAATTGCGCCAGTTGCAAAATCCCCAGTTTGACGCAATCCGCCGGCGTCCCGCTGGAGGCATACCCGAAAAACTGCCCGTTCAGCGAAAAGGACTTCGCCCACACCGGCGTTCTCAAGGTGATCGCGTGGCCGATGGCGCTTCTTTCCACATCGGGGGCGCAGACCAGCACCTGGTGACCCGCGTTCACCAGGTACTCCTTTAGCACCTTTATTCCGGGAGCGGTTATCCCGTCATCGTTTGTGACAAGAATATTCATAAAATGCCTTCCTTCTTCGGTTCCAAGAATGTCCATACCGTACCGAAACTTCCGTAGATTATACCATTAAACCCCCGCGTTTTTCCCCGTCCGGCATAAAGAGCCCGGGTCCGCGCGACTCTTGAGCGCACCGAAAAAACGGGGGAGTTCTCCCCCGTTTGTCAGCTGTTTAAGCTATTCGGCGTCATCCAGACGGTTTGATTTAAAATGCCAACCACTTGATCGATTAAGGGCGGCAGAACAAGATCCAGAATCGCTTTTGGAATATAGAGCCCCATAGAATGCACGAACTCGTGGACCAACTGTATCGCCTTTTGTTTCTTTTCCGCCCCTTTTCCCGGTTCTTCAACGACTAACGCGGCCAAAGTACAGATCATCCTCAATATTGCGGGTAGATTGAGCGCCAGTTTCTTCATCTTTCACCTCCCAAACGGTTATTTTTCGATGAGTTCCGTCGTTTCCCGATTCACCAGCCTGGCGGAAGCGAAAACCATACTCCCCGGCAGAATCGGCTGCAGATAAGTCACCATATGCGTATCCAATTCCTCCGTCGATTCTTCGATGTCTTCGAGCGGCTCGGGAATAGAAAAGCGTTTACTCTTCCCAGAAATTGCGTTTTTAAAGGTGAGTTCCAGTGTTGTCATCTTTTTCCTCCTTTACGATTAGTCGATCGGATCGAGCGAGTCCATATTCTGGATCTCGATATCGTAGACCGAATACTGCGTGTACTCCGCCAAGGCATAAGCGGCATCATAGACCTGTTGGTCCGTGGCCGTGTGGATCACCGGAATACGGATCCGTTTTAGCACAGGCTTTTCGTTTTTTAAAACCCCGGTGTCCAAAATCAGAACGGCTTCTTTTTCTGTTAAATCGACACTGACTGGATCATTTAATCCCATTGTTGACCTCCTTAGGTGTGAGTTATTTGGTTCTTGCGATCCGGATTCGCAACTACAGGTAGAATTATATCACATCAACTCGAGGTTGTCAACTATTTGTTGTAAACTGTGAGTTAACCGATTCCTTTTTTATGGTATAATCTACGAGGCGAGAGATAGAAAACCCTCGCGAAATCGATCACCGAGGTGAAATGTATGAAAAGAATGTCCGCCTTTGGCGAAGTCCTCAGAAAGCTGCGTGAAAAGCATTCGGAAAACCAAACGGAACTCGGGCATGTATTAGGCGTCTCACCGCAGATGATTTCCAAATTCGAAACCGGCAAGTCC
>CAZMHO010000052.1:9338-14253 GCA_964566085.1 uncultured Thermotogaceae bacterium
TGGCGGGGAAAAGCACGCTGAGGAACCAGTTGTAATTCTCCTGGCCGGTGTGGTTGGGGTTGGTCTCCCGGCGCTGCTTGCCGACGTTGAAGGCGCTGGCCGAACATTACCAAGTATCGATCGAAGCACTCCTGGGGCTCAAAAGCGCCGCGTCGGGCGAAGGAGAAGCGGTGGCTTGCGCGCTTCCCGTCCTGGGAAAAATATCGGCCGGAAAACCTCTTTATGCGGAAGAGCAGCAGATCGGAACCTATCCGATGCTACCGGGGGTTGATGGCGATTTTCTATTGCTCGTGACCGGAGACAGTATGGTCCCGGTGATCCCCGATCAAGCCTATGTCGTCGTGAAATGCGATCTTCCCGTGTTATCGGGCGGTATCGCGGTGGTATTGGTCAACGACTCCGAAGCCGTCGTGAAACGGGTTTACTACGACCCGAACGGCGTTATTCTGAAGAGCGAAAACAGCGCCTATCCGCCCGTATTTATCGATAAAGAGCGGTGGGACTCGCTTTGCAGGATTATTGGAAAGGTGACGACAGTCATCCATCGGTTGGTGGAATAATGTGATTCTGATCGAAGAATTTATCGCGCGGTCCGAAGGGCTGCTTAAAGAAGCTCTGGAAGAGAAAGCCTCGAAAGCGTTACTGTACCGGCATTTATTTTCGGAGTTGAATCAAATAGACCCGATGGAATGGGAAACTGTCGGAGCGGAGGGAGAGAAGCTTAAGCTGTTCGTAGCGCACTACGAAAACTTTGAAACCCTTCCGGTAGAGCGGCAAGATAAACGCCTGTCGAACGGATTTGCCATGATCGACAAGTTGAAATCGGCCTTTCTGCTCCCGCCTCCGCTACCAATCCCTTCCGAGTCTGACCGCGCCAGCATTGAGGAGCAGCTTCGGAAGCCTGTGCAGTATCTAAAAGGAGTCGGGCCGAGATGGTTGGACTTTTTTAAGTTCGTCGAGGTCCTGACACTGAAGGATCTATTTTTCTATTTTCCCCGCGCCTATCATGACCGACGGCGTATCTATCGGATTTCTGAACTTTTCCCGAACACGAAAGCCACCGTCTTCGGAACGATCGGCTCCGTGCGGGAAAAGCGAACCAACTACGGCCTTTATATCCTGTCAGCCTGCCTGAATGATGCTACCGGCGAGGTTACGCTGATTTGGTACAACCAATCTTACCTAAAAGATCAGATCAGCAAGATGGACCATCTTCTGGTGACGGGGAATGTCCGGTGGAATCGGAACTCGGGGTGGGAGATCGAGGTTCAGGACTACGAAGAAGACCGTGGCCAGTCTCATCCGATCCGGGCGATCGTACCCGTTTACCGTTCGCGAAAAGGCTTCCCCACCAAATCGATCCGGAAGATGATTCTCAACGCTTCCTCGGCCATCGCTGCCATCGAAGATCCGGTACCCCCCGCGATAAACGAAAAGCGAGGTCTGATCTCCTTGGCAGACGCCCTCTTCGGTTTGCATCTTCCGAAAAGCCAGTTTCACCTGCTGCAGTGCCGCCGTAAAATGTCCTACAATGAGTTCTTTTACTTTCAGACTGCCCTCCTGTACGCACGCAGGAATCGAGAAGAGTTCTTCACCCGTCCGCCGAAAGACTTTACCGGCGCGTTATCGGAACGATTGGTCAAAAGCTTGCCGTTCAAACTCACGAAAGCGCAGAAAAAAGTTTATCAAAACATTCGGGGAAAGCTTCAGAGCAACCTGCCTGTGAATGTCTTGCTTCAAGGCGACGTCGGATGCGGAAAGACGGCGGTCGCGGAGATGGTTCTTCTCGATACGATCGAAAGCGGTTTTCAAACCGCCTTTATGGCGCCTACCGCGATCCTGGCCCAGCAACATTATCGAAGCATTAACGAAGACTTCAAAGACCTCGGCGTTCAGACGCGGTTACTCATCAGCGGCATTCCAAATAAGGAGAAAGAGAAGATTAAGGAAGAGATTCGGTCCGGAGAGGCGCAACTGGTGATCGGAACACATGCCCTGATCCAAGAGGATGTCGCCTTTCAACGGCTCGGTTTCGCCCTCGTGGATGAGCAGCATCGGTTCGGGGTGAAACAGAGGGAACGCTTGAAATCGAAGGGAGAACAGGTCGACACCTTGATTATGTCGGCAACACCGATACCCCGTACGCTCGCTTTGGCCGTATACGGTGATCTGGATGTTGAAACGATCGACGAGATCCCGCCGGGCAGGAAACCCGTCCGAACCGTCTATATCCATGATTCCAAGAAGGGAGAGGTCTATGAGATCATCCGGCAGGAGATCGACCTGGGGAACCAAGCCTATATCGTCTTTCCCATTATTGACGAAGCAGAATCGGATAATTCCCCGGCCGCCGATCTGAAAGCGGCTTCGAAGATGTTCGAAGTCCTGAGCAAAGGTTCTTTCAAAGGAATCCCGTTGGGGTTGCTTCATGGGCGATTGAAGGAAGAGGAGAAAGACGCCGTGATGGGACGGTTTGTCTCAGGCGAATTGAAGGTGTTGGTCGCGACAACTGTCATCGAGGTTGGGATCGACGTTCCAACGGCAACGGTGATGGTGATCGAAAACCCCGAGCGTTTCGGCCTGGCGCAACTGCATCAACTGCGCGGGCGCGTGGGGCGGAGCGAACGAAAAAGCTACTGTTTTTTAATCACACAGGATACCTCTGAAGCTTCCGAGAAGCGTCTCAAATATTTCTCGGGCTGCAGCGACGGTTTTCAACTGGCCGAATACGATTTGCAAACCCGCGGACCTGGCGATTTCTTGGGTGTCCGGCAGCATGGGATGCCCCAGTTTGAGTTCGGCGACATGGTGGAAGACGCCAATTTGCTTTATCAGAGCAGGGAAGACGCGCAAGAGCTTCTTTCCGGAGACGGTAAGTTAGATCAGGCGCCTCGCTTGCGCGACTTCTTAATCCATGAATACGCGGAAAAAATCGATCGCATACAAACCGGTTAAGAAGTATTAAAGTTTCAAAGACGTCATCCGATAACACTGTTGAACATATTAGGAATAGGGGTGAGCGCAATGATCGATCCCAAAGACTTGCTGAGAATCGGCGATACGCAAAAGGTATACTCATCTGTTCACAAGCGCGTGAAAGGCGAACCGGAACCAGTACAGAAAGAAGAGGAGAGTTTGTTTGCCACTGAGCGTTTGACGATCGAGGGAACCTTCAACCTTTCCGAGGTTTTGAAAAAAGCCGAGCAACTGCCGGAAGTTCGTGAAGAATTGGTTGCCAGGTTTCAGAAGCTCGTGGAAAGCAATGCCTATCAACCCGATCCTGAGCGAATCGCGAGAAAGATTCTCGAAGGATGACGGCAGGAGCCTTCATGGTTGAAGAAGCGGGAACGTTGATCAGGATTTTCACGGAATTCGAAAATACGCTCAGAGAGAACATCGCGTTGCTCAAGAAGCAGCAGCACTGTATGATCAAGGGCGAGTATGATGTTTTTGAACAATTGACGGCCACACAGGAGGACTTTGACCGAAAACTACGCACGATTGAGCAACAACGCTCCGCCGTTTCTGAGTCCTTGTGCGAAGGGCTGTCGATTCCCGCGGACGCGTCTATCCTTCAGATCGTGGAAACCTTGGGCGAAGAAGGACGGGAGCTGATGCTCAGCGTATCGCGAATGGTCGAAGCAATGCGGGAACTGACCTTTTCTCGGACGAATCTTGAACGAATGATCAACTTTCAGTTATCTTATATCGATTTTTTACAATCCGGGAGGGACGGAACGGGGAGGATGCACACCTACAATCCCGCCGGCAAATCCGCCAACTTGCGAAAGACCGAACGTTTCCAAGGCGACGGGTAGGAGGAGTAACGCATGAGAATAACCCACAATATGCTGCATAATACGATCCTAAAGGACATCACCAATACCTACCGCGATGTGGCGAAGTTGCACGAGCAGGGATCCTCCGGGAAGAAGGTGCGTTATCCGTCCGACGACGCGATTGTGGCGACGAGAGCCTCCAATATCGGGACCAAACTCCGAGAGATCCAGCAGTATCAGAGAAACGCATCGACGGTCGAAACCTACATCAAATCCTACGATAGCGTCACTGACGAGTTGGGCGCGTTGTCTTACCGCCTGAGGGAACTGGTCGTCAACGGCGCCAACGACACGCTGACCGCTGACGACCGGGCGACGATCGCGCAAGAGATCGACCGCATCAAGGACCAATTCATACAGTTGGCGGATACCAGCATCTCCGGAGAGTATATCTTTGCCGGAGCGGAAGCGACAAAGATGCCGGTCGACGCAGACGGGAACATCGTAATGTCGTCGGAAGCCAACGTGGCGAAAAGCGTTGATTTAGGGCGATACCGCTTCGAATACAACTACACGGTCTACGATGCCTTTACCGTCGACGGCAACGAAAGCGTTTTTAATGTGATGTCCAATCTCAGCAAGAACCTCCGTGAAGATAATCCGAACGGGTATCTGAATACCCACGCGCTCGAGAAACTCGATCGTTACGAGTCCAACATCCAACGTATCATCGCGCGCAACGGCGCTAACGGCAATTTTGTGCAAATGGCCGGCAATCGCTTCGACGACTCCGTCGTCTTCATGACCGAATATCTTTCCAAAGAGCAAGACGCCGACTTCATGGAGACCTACACGAACTTGCAAAATCTGCAAGCGGTGCTTCAGGCGGCGATGAAGACCGGCGGTAACATCATGAACTATTCCTTGGTCGATTACGTGAACCGATAACCGACGCCGTCCGGACAGATACCCTACGCTTCCCGATCCGGAGGCGTTTTTTTTGTCGGAAATTCCCAATCTCGGCGCGCTGATCGCGAACGGCCCAAACCGAACCCGCGCTGCGAACTTCCACCTTAGTTCCATCCCACATTCAGCAGTGGTAAGCGAACCTCTTTATTTGAAGGAAGACCTTCATC
>CAZMHO010000053.1:0-4001 GCA_964566085.1 uncultured Thermotogaceae bacterium
AAAATCAGATTTCTACGGCAATCTGACCTTCGCGTACACCGCGCGGAATTTCAATACGTTCATGGCTTTTGCCGGTAACTGTACGGTCGTGGAGATCGATGAGCTGGTGCCGATCGGAGGTCTGAATCCGGAAGAAGTGGTCGTACCGCACGCGGTCGTGGACTATCTCATAAGGGGGAACGGGGCATGATTGCTGAAGATAAAGCCAAAGGATATATCGCCCGTCGCGTCGCCAAAGAATTTAATGACGGAGATATCGTGAATTTAGGGATCGGCATACCGACGCTGGTGGCGAATTGCATCCCTCAAGGGATACAGATTTTTTTGCACTCGGAGAACGGGGTGTTGGGGATGGGGCCCGTTCCTCCCACGGGATACGAGCATCCGAACATCCGAAATGCCGGTAGTTCGAACGTGAGTTTTCTTCCAGGAAGCGCGATTTTCGATTCGGCCGTTTCTTTCGGTTTGATCAGGGGAGGCCATCTGGACGCCACGGTATTGGGCGCATTAGAGGTCGACGAAAAAGGGCGTCTGGCTAACTGGATGGTTCCGGGCAAGATGATACCGGGCATGGGCGGGGCGATGGATCTCGTTACTGGCGCGAAGCGCGTCATCGTCGCGATGACACACGTAAACAAAAACGGCTCGCCAAAGATCGTTAAAACGTGTCTGTTACCGCTCACTTCAATACGCAGAGTCGATCTGATCGTAACGGAATATGCGGTTTTTCGCGTCGCGGAGACCGGCTTAGCCCTCATTGAATATAGCGCCGAGAGTTCTGTGGAAGAAATCAAAGGCTTAACGGCTGCCTCTTTCGATATTGACCCCCGATTAAAGGCCATCGATTTATAAGCGCGACGATTGCGCGCTTTGCCTGAGCTTCCGGAAGGGTGACCGAAGGGCTAAAGAGAGGTCCAATCTGGTGAGGTTTTCTAAGTATCTGGCTGTGCTTTCTTGTATGTTGGTCGTTGTAGGTTTCGCGATATTATACCACTTTGTCGCGCGAGATAGGGAACAGGAGATCTCCCGGTCTTATCAAGAACTGACAAGGGTGACTTCCATCATCGAACAACACGTATTTCTCGCGACAACCGATATCGAGAACCTTCTCAAGCACATCCGCAAAGAGGTAGAGGCGAAGAGAAACCTCACGGAGATGCGTTTGTTGTTGATAAATTTAGCGGACCTTTATGCCGATCGGGTCAACCTGCTCGTGGTAACGGATTCGGAAGGCAATCTCTTCACTTCGAGTCAAATTCCGTTTCAGGAACTGAATATCGGGGATCGATCCTTTTTCACTTTCCACAACAACAGCGGTTTTCAAGGAATGCTCATCTCTCATCCGCTCTTGGGAAGGGCGACCGACAAGACGTTCATCCCCATGAGCCTAAGACTGCAAAACGAAGGGAGTAACTTTTCTGGCATCGCGCTTTCGTCTACGAAACCAGAGTACTTCCAAACATTCTTTTCTTCGATCTCGAGCGATCCCGATCTGATTATGCTATTGGCGCTGGAAACCGGGGATGTGTTGGCGACCTCCGGAATCAATGACGCCTCATCGATGCATCTCTTTAACAACCGGGTTTTCCTCGAAATCGCAAGCGGAAGGGAGATAGCGAAAGGGTTTCACAAATTCGTCGACGAAAAACCCCGTATGGTCGTAGCCGGAAAAATCGATCGCTATCCTCTGTATTTCCTGATCGCTAAAGAAGAGAGCGCCGTACTGTCGAATCACCGATCCCGCTTGCGTTTTGCGGTTGCTTTAGCGAGTGGCTTGCTCGCGGTCTTGCTCTTATTCAACTGGACTGCCTTTCTGATCGCCAAGAAAGCATCCCAAAAAGCGCGGGAACTCGAAAAAGCGGCTACTGAAAGCCAGCTGTTTTTCAAGGCCTTTCCGGAAGGCGTTTGGGAGTGGAAAATGGGAGAGCAAAAGATCACCTTAAATGCCGCCTTTTCCGAGCTGCTGGGGTACGAGCGGACGGAACGGGCCTCAGATCTTCAAACTTGGGTGGCTCGTATCCATCCGGAAGATTTCCCGCTGGTAGAGAAGGCTCTTCAACGTCATCAAGAACTAAAGCAGAAGTTTTCGATGGACTATCGCATAAAGCTCAAAAACGGGGATTGGCGCTGGTTCTCCGTAAAGGGAATCGTTGTGGAGAGCGACGATACCGGCGCTCCTTTGCGGATGATCGGCAGCGCTGTCGATGCCCAGCGCTTGAAAGATCTATGCGGATTGGCAGAAACGGAGAAACAGGCCTTGATGAACGCCGAATCACGCGTTGAAGAGCTGATCCGGTCCAGTGAAAAGAAAGAGCTCTTCCTGGAGACCTTCCTTCAAGGGCTTCAGACGATACATGAATCTCTTTCGTTCTCAACCGCGGCTTCGAAGCTGTTAACCATATGTCAGGAGTTGACGGATTCGAAAGACGGGTATATCGCCCTGCTGAATGACGATTTGAAGACGCAAAGGATTTACGCGATCGGGGGCGGCATCAATCCCTCTTCGATCCTTCACTTTCCAGTTAAAGTCTGCGAAACGGAAAGATCGGTTTACAAAGAAAAAGGCGTCTGCTACGAGGAGGGAGTGGAAATCGAGTGGTTACGCGAACCGGGAAATCTCCCCATCTATCTGGAAAACGCCGCATTCGCTCCCGTCTATGCATACGGTGAAGTGATCGGCCTTCTGTGTCTGGCGAACCGGGTCGGGGGATTCAAAATGCTGGGGCAGACCTTCTTTGATACGTTTAGTCTTCTGTTTTCGATAGCCTATGAAATAAACCTTAAGCGCGAAGGACACTCGGCTTTTCAATGTCGGCGCAAGGAGGTTGAACGAATACGGGCCTCACAAAGCGATGAAAGCGAGAAAGGTTTTTTTTCCTTGACGGAACTGATCCAAGAGGCGATCAACGAGTTGCCGAAAGAAAAACCGGAATCCCTCAGGATTCGATACGATGTCCATCATGAGGTGCCGTTAGAGCTCAGAGGGGATTCCGCTTCCATAAAACTCACTCTGACGCGTCTCTTGAAAGACGTTACCGATAATAGGGCGAAAGGTGAGATCTCAGTCTCGGCGTACAAATCTAAGCAGGGAAACACCGACGGGCAGAACACCTGTTGGATTGATGTCGCGATTCAGGATATTGGAACGAAATCGCCTACGGAAAACCTTGAAGCGACGGCGATCACGAGTCCGACGGTAACCGGGGGAACCGGGATGGAAAACCGTGTCTTAACGGAGGCGGTTCAAAAAGCAAGAAAGGCCGTGGAAAGTATGGGGGGAAAGCTCGAACTGGAAGCGGAGAAAGGGGACGGGACCGTCATCACTCTCAAACTGCCTCTCTTCCTTAAAGAAAACGCGCCAAGGGAGGCTACTCTTCCGGACGCGGTTCCGGAGAGCGAATTCGAGGGGTTAACGATTCTCGTTGCGGAAGATGACCCGATCAATCGCAGGATTATCAAAGCGCTTCTCGAGCGGCGCGGATGTATCGTTTTAGAATCCCAGGACGGCGCTCAGGCCGTAGAGCTGTGGCGAACGCGCAAAGTGGATCTCATCCTCATGGATATCCGGATGCCGAAAGCCGATGGGTACGAAGCGACGAAGATTATCCGTGAAGAAGAGACAGCCAGAGCCGCTGGAACCCGCACTCCGATCCTGGCGCTGACCGCCTATGCGATGCAGGAAGACAAAAACAAATGTATCGCCTTAGGAATGAATGAACACATTTCAAAACCGATACAAAAAGAAGAGCTTCTCACGAAAATCCTTCTCTTAACGGATCGTGCGGGAATCCGAGAACGTCCCCGCTAACCTTTATGAATGGCTCAAAACCCGAGTAAAGTAAGGCTTTGGAAGTACCATATCACATCTTAAGGAGGTAGTTGTATGAAAGGAATGAAAACGGTGGGTTTATGGTTAATCTTGTCGCTGCTGTTAACCGGAATGTTGTTCGCTGCGAACCCTTTGAACTTGTATGGCCGCGGCGCGGAAAATTCAAACGGTG
>CAZMHO010000053.1:4015-14247 GCA_964566085.1 uncultured Thermotogaceae bacterium
CTTCGCAAGTAGGAGTCGATATTTTGAAAAAAGGCGGAAACGCAGTGGATGCGGCGATCGCGACCGCTTTCGCATTAGGTGTCTTAGAACCGAATGCTTCCGGGCTCGGCGGTGGCGGTTTTATGATCATCAAATTGGCCGATATGACGGAACCGGTGATCATCGATTTTAGAGAATGCGCTCCGCTCCTGGCGACCCCCGATATGTACAAATATAACGAAAAAAACCAGATTATCGGGAGCGAAAACACTATCGGCGGAAAGGCCTCCGGAGTTCCTGGAGAGGTCGCAGGGCTCCTCTACGCGTTGGACCATTACGGAACGATGTCTCGCGCGGAAGTGATCGCGCCGGCCATCGAATGGGCCGAAAAAGGAGTTCCCGTTACCGTGAATTTAGGACAGATCATCAAGGACAACTACGCGAAAATATTGGGATTCGACGCTACCAAAGAGATTTACTTAAAAGAAGACCTTCCGTATGAGATCGGAGACACCATCTATCTCAAAGACTTGGCGAACACGTTGCGAAAAATAGCCAAAGACGGGGCTTCCGCCTTCTACACCGGAGAAATCGCCCAGAAGATCGTCGACGAAGTGCGGAAACAGGGCGGGATTTTCACGCTCGAGGATTTGGCCACCTACGAGGTTAAGATTCGAAAACCGGTGATCGGAACCTATCGCGGGTACAAGATCATTTCTACCCCGCCGGCGAGTTCGGGCGGCACGCATATGATCGAACTCCTAAACATCCTCGAGAACTATGACATGACCGCTATCGGCGACAATACCCCGCTTTGGGCGCATCTCTGGTCCGAGGCAATGAAGCTGATCTTCGCCGACCGGGCGAAATATATGGCCGATATCGATTTCGTCAAAGTTCCACTGGATGGGTTAACCTCTAAAGCATACGCCAAAGAGTTGGCGAAGCGGATCAGCTTGACGGAGCCGATGCCTTCCGTAACTGCGGGGGATCCTTGGGCTTACGAGAGCGGAAGCACCACCCATTTGTCCGTCGCGGATAAAGACGGCAATATGGTCGCCATCACAAAGTCGATCAACTACTTCTTCGGTTCCGGCGTCGTCGTCCCGGGAACCGGTATCTTGATGAACAACCATATGGACGACTTCGTCCTGAGACCTGGCTCCGTGAACTCTATCGAACCGAAGAAACGCCCGCTCAGCAGCATGAGCCCGACGCTCGTTCTGATGCCGGATGACCGCCCCTTCATGGCGATCGGTTCGCCTGGAGCCACTCGCATCATTACGACAGTCGCTCAAGTCATCAGCAACGTAATCGACCACGGTATGGACATCAACACCGCCATCTTGGCTCCAAGACTCTTCCGGACCAATTCCGGACCGATGTCGGTAGAAGGCCGCATTTCTCTGGCCACCTACGAAGCCTTGAAAAAGATGGGCCACGAACTCGTCGTCAGAGGGGACTATGATCCTTACTTCGGCGGCGTTCACGCCGTCTTGTACGTGTACGATTGGAACGGATTAAGCGGTGGAGCGGATCCCAGAAGAGACGGCCAAGCGGTCGCGTTCTAAAGTAAAGTCAATTCGTGTAACGAAAGAAGCGCCGTTCGGCGCTTCTTTTTACAAAAAAAAACGGACGATAACCCGTCCGTTAAAGAGAAGAAAAGATGTTTCAAAGGGTATTTAGGCTTGCGCGGATGACCGCATTCGACTGAGCTCCAGCTTTAAGTCCTCGATTAACTTGAGCGTTGTTGGGTACCTTTTGTCGTAGTTTTCCTGGGTCTTGGCGATGGCGTAGTGGACCGTGGAGTGGGTTTTTTGGAACCATTTGGACAGTTCCAGCACCGGTATGTGTAGTTGCTTGTGAGCGACGTAGATGGCGACCTTTCGGGCTTCGGACACCTCTTTTGTTCTTGAACCGGAGATGAGCTCCGCTTTCGTTAAGCCGAAGGCTTTTTCCAAGATAGAGAAGAACCGTTCTCGCTCGCCTAAACGGATGATCTGCGCGTCTCCCCCGGAAAGGACGGGTCGATCCTCTTCCAACACCTCTTTTAGGGTTTGTATGTCTATTTTTTTTCCTTGAAGCTGGTTCATCACGATCAACTTGACGATAGTGCCGTACACCTTTCGAATATTGTCTTTGATCGCGTGCGCCAAATAAGAGATGACCGAAGGGGACATCGTGATCCTTTCCCGCTTCGATATCTTCTCGATGATGCGTTTGCGGGTCTCAATATCCGGAGCGGTTAATTCGACGACCAAACCCATCTGGAATCGCGAGATCAGGCGCTCATGGAAGGTCCCCAAATCTTTCGGGGTTCGGTCGCTGCAGAAGGCGATCTGCTTATTTCCGTCAAACAAGAGATTGAAGGTGTGAAACAGTTCGTTCTGAATGCCCATCTTTCCGATCAAAAACTGAATGTCGTCTATGAGGAGAATGTCTATCGAATTCCTGTATTTCTGCCGGAACAGTTCGATTCGATCTTGCTTGATCGATTGGACGAGCTCGTTCATAAACTGCTCGGAACTCATATACATCACTTTTTTTTCGGGATAGCGCGTTCGAATTTCGTGGCCAATGGCTTGGAGCAGGTGGGTTTTGCCCAAACCGACTTCTCCAAAGATAAACAAGGGATTGTAACGGCCCGGAGCCGTAGCGACGGACCTCGCGCTTTGGAAGGCCAAGAGATTCCCGCCGCCGGGGATAAAGTCTTCGAAGGTGTATAGGTTGTTAAGGGCGCAGATTTCGAGCGGTTTTTTTTCTGTGAAACGAGTGCTGGTTGTCTTCGATCCGGCGTTTTCCGGTCCATCTGCGAGAACGGTGTCTTTCAATTCGAAAGAGAATGTCGGGCCGAAGAAGGATTTGACTGCGCTCGAAAGTACCTTGCCATAGCGCGTGAGAATCCAGTCTTTGACAAAAAGGTTGCCGGTCGTTAAAACAACGACTCGTTTTTCCGCCAAGACTTCTTTGAGTTCAAGCGACTTGAACCAAAGATCCCAGTGCTTTTTATCGACATTCGAACGGAGATAGGTAAAAAAATCGCCCGGAGCGGACTCTATCTCCGCGTTCTTTTTTTGATTTTCCATAAGAATCCCCCGATGAGGAAAAGAGTAGAAATTGTGACCGTACCGGATAATGATACCAAGCAGGGTCTGTTTTTACAAGGCTCTTTTTGTAAAAGAGTCGGACAAAAAACCCCCAAACAGGAATATTTCATCCCGGCTCTTGACATCCTACGCAAAAAATCGATATAATCAAGCGAAATTTTTGGGAAAACTGAAGGAGGAAGCGAACGATGAAAAGAACATATCAACCTTCCAGAGCAAAAAGGAAGAGAACGCATGGGTTTTTAGTACGGATGAGTACCGCCAATGGCCGAAAAGTGATCGCGAATCGCAGACGCGCAGGCAGAAAACGCCTCGCCGTTTGATTCTGGGCGGTATTTGAAAACATTAGTCTTTCCGAAGGCGCGCCGTCTATCGAAGAACTCCGATTTTATACGGGTGATTCGTCATGGAAAGTCTATTGAAACTCCCTATTTTGTTTTACTGTATATAGAGAACTCTTTTACAAGCGACAGAATAGGGATTTCTGTGAAGAGGAAGTTCGGCAACGCGGTCAAGCGGAATCGACTAAAGCGCTTGGTCAGAGAAGCTTTTCGGACACGCGGAAGACGGGAAAACGGAAACGGTATCATTGGAGCGCATTTCGACATGATCATACTACCGAGGAAGAAGTTGTCCTTAAGATTCGAGGAGATGACGTTTGGAGAAGTTGCCAAACCGATATTGGAGTGTTTTGAGAAGCTTGATAGGATTACCCGCGAAAGGGATGATGCTGCTCATCCGATTCTATCAGAATAAAATTTCTCCTTTAAAACCTTCCTGTTGTCGTTTTTATCCCACTTGCTCGCATTATGCCGTGTCAGTTTACGAGCGTTTCGGGTTCCTGAGAGGGTCATATCTTGCTTTGAAGCGATTGTTGAAATGTCACCCGCTCCATTCGTGTGGTGTGGATTCGCCGCCGGAGCGCTTTTCGTTCTTTGAGAAAAAACGATAGTACGGTAATGTAGATGATTCTCCCAGGAGGAAACATGATGAAACGTTTATTCTTAATATCCATTCTATTGTTGGTCCTTACCTTTACCGCCTTTTCTAAAAACGAATTCTCGATCACTTATGTGGATGGTTTTCTGAGAGTACAGACCCGGATTTCGCAGTTGACGTTCAACACCCGGGAAGGCGTCCTGAATGAGATGGCGTTGACGATGGAGACGTACAACAAGATTTACGGGTACGGAGAAGACGGTTTTGACCTTCTTCTGAACGGGGAGAAGATCGTACCCGATAAAGTGCTCGTCAATAACCAAGAGTTGGTAGCGTATATCGGAAAAACTGTCATTCTGAAGGAAAATGAAGGGGTCGTTCTCGATTTCTATTACGGAAACACGATAAAACGGGTCACCATCCCCTTTGGCCCTTATTATGAAATCTACGTCGAACTTCGGGGAGAGATTCCGGACGGCTTGACCCTTTCTTTGCCGAGATTAGCCGACTTCAATCCGAACAACAACACGGATCGGGTCAACGAAACCGGCAAGATTTTTACCTCTTATTACCAAAAAACGGTCGCTCTTGCGATATGGGCGATAGAGAAAGGGCAAACCTCTTTCCGTCTTGACGGATCGAAATATGTCAATCAGCTACCGGTTGCCCTCGATGGTTTGCAGGTAAAAGGGTATGTGGGCCCGGCAAAAAAGCTAACCTTTATCCAGGCGGTCTTCCCGGAGGATTACGTTTGGTTGTCACGAATCGTGAACAGCTATCCCAAAGCCTCTTCCTGGTACGATCCGTTGTTCTATCTTCTGCTTTATTTGATGGACTGGCTGTATAACCTAACGAAAAACTACGGATGGGCATTGATCCTTTACACCATTATTGTACGGCTGGCGCTGTTCCCGCTCACATTCTCGCAGACCAAATCTATGATCACCAGGAAGAAACTGGAGAAAGATTCGGAATACATAAAGATTATGAAGATACAAGACAATCAAAAGAAGCAGAAAGAGCTGATGGACTTCTACAAGAAGAACAAGGCAAGTCCTGCTGCCGGCTGTTTACCAACGCTCCTGCAACTCCCGATCTTTTTGCTTCTCTACGCCGTCATTCGTTATGAAAGCGAGCTCTTCGCCTTTGGCCCTACCTTCTTTTTTTGGCAAGATCTATCGATTGGCGGGTTCAAAGAAAACATCCTGATCGTAGTTATCTCCTTCGTGATCAACTTCTTCAATACCCTCATCACCAGTTCGGATACGAAGCAGGCAAAACAAGGCCTGCTGATGGCAGGGATTTTCCCCTTCCTGTTCATTACGTTGGCGACCGGTTTGCAGCTATACTGGGTCGCGCAGAGTATCATCCAGTGGATCATCACGCTGTTATTGTTTAAGAGAAGCGACGTTCAAGGGATTTCTATGAAAGAGTTTTTCCAAAGCTTTAAAAAGTGACGGGTGATCACGTTGAAAGAAATCGTCGTATCGGCAAAAACCGTTGAAGAAGCGGTGGATTCAACCAAAAGAGATCATGATTTGCGCGAGGGCGAGTTCAGTTATCGGGTGGATGATCCGGGTTCCAGGGGTTTTCTGAAGATAGGGTCGAGAAATGCTTCGATCTCGGTTACCGTTCTGACAGAGTATTATGTCCGGAAGGTCAAAGAGTATATTGAGATCGTCTTGTCCTTCTCAAAATATGTTCCGCAATCATTAGTGGTGAAAGTGGAGCACCGAGATGCCAGAATATTTATCCATCTCGATGGCGCGCACTTAGGCCGAATGATCGGAAAGCATGGCAAAACGATCAGCGCTCTCCAACATCTGGCGACGATTTTCGTCAATCGGCTAACCGATACGAAAATGACGGTACTGATCGACGTCGGGGACTATAAGGACAGACGAAAAGAATTGATCCGAAAGATTGCGAAGAATAAAGCCTTTACTGTGATACAGACGGGCAAGAGCGTTCAACTGGATCCGATGTTCGCCTTCGAGCGCCGGATCGTGCACGAAACGATCAAGTCGATTTCTGGTGTGCAAAGTTTTTCGAAAGGGCTGGAACCGTATCGGTATGTGGTGATAGAACCCGAAAAAAAGGGCCGGCGGAAAAACGGTGCGCAACCGAAAGGAGGTGCCACAGACTTTGAAGATCATTGTTCGCAAGCCGGATGAGGTACCCGTTACGCGATATGACAACCCTGAAAAAGCCTGGAAAGTCACGAAGAGAGTGATGATCGGAGAAAACGAAGGAGCGCGAAATTTCGTGACCCGCGTTTTCACGATCGAACCCGGCGGCTATACCCCGAAACATACGCATCCTTGGGAGCACGAAATCCTCGTCATAAAAGGAAAAGGAACGGTATTCACCGATTGTGCGGCCGCGGGGGAGGGGAGCCGGGAGGTTGAACCGGGTATGGCGTTGTTTGTACCACCCGGGGCTCTGCATCAACTCTCTAACAATTCGCGAGAAGAAAACTTCGTCTTTGTCTGCGTCGTTCCGATTGAGGGAGAAAAATAGTTCGGTATCGCAAGGATCGAAGGGCGAGTTTTCATGGTAGAATACCTCAAATTTTACATCAATCGAAAAAGAGGTGGTTGTGTTGACGAAGAATGAAGTCTTTGGTCAGATCAGGAAGATTATCATCGAAAAATTTAACCTTGAAGAAGAGGAAATAAAGTTGGGCTCTTCTTTCGTGGAGGACTTAGGGGCTGACTCTCTGGATCTCGTCGATCTCGTGATGGCTTTGGAGGACGAGTTTGGGATCAAGATCGAAGAGAACGATACCGATACCCTGAAATGTATAGAAGACGTGGTCAATTTCATCTACGAAAAACTTGGCGGCGCCGCTGATGAAGAGGACGTCACCGAAGACGTGGATGAAGACTCCGATGAGAAGGTCAATACCGACGAGTTAGATGAATAAATGCTTGGAGAGAGGGCGACCGTCCTAATGATTCCGCAAAAACGTCCCAGAGAGGGGTTTTCGTTATTGTTGGAATTGTTTATAGGAATCGCCCTTTCTTTTTTCTGTTTCGCTCTGGTATGCCATTGGTTCGAAAGAAACGGAAGGACTGAAACCGGCCGTAAACGGATGCGGGAGGTACGAGATGCCCTCCTCCTTCAAAAAGCCCTCCTCGAAACCGACCATCCCGCTTTGGTAAACGGGCCGGTCAGGCGATACGTTTTAGGGAACGATATCGTCGTCGAGATTTTCGAGATCCCGTTGACGGAAGAGGGCCGGTTTCTCGAGTGCGGGAGAATACTCCAAAAGGAATCAGGTGAATAATGTACACGACCATACTGACAGTTCTGAAAGACGCAATAAATCAATTAATGCATGCCAATTACGACCTCCCTGCGGCTGGCCAAACAGATGTTGACCCGGTAGCTTTTCGGATCGAAATACCACCCGAAAGGAAGTTCGGGCACTTTTCGACTAACGTCGCGATGGCTTACGCGAAAGTCTTGAAAAAGGCGCCCCGTCAAATCGCGCAAGCTTTGGTCTCGGGGTTGGAAGCGCTCCCTTATATGGCTACCGTTTCGATAGAGGGCGCCGGTTTCATCAATCTGTTTTTGAAACCCTCCTTTTTTCAAGAGAGCGTCCTCAGGATCCTCCAGGGAGAGTATCAATCTCCTCTCCCGCTGTTGGCGCCGGAGTCGGTTCAAATAGAGTTTGTCAGCGCAAACCCCACCGGTCCCCTAACGATAGGACATGGGCGCCAAGCCGTTTTGGGAGATGTTTTGTCTTCGGTGTTCCAGAAAGCCGGCGTCGCGGTAACGCGAGAATACTACTTTAACGATGCGGGAAAGCAAATGAAACTGTTGTCGCGCTCCTTATGGGTTCGGTACAACCGACTGTGCGGCAGCGAGTACTTGATCCCCGAAGGGGGCTATCACGGCGAATACTTAGCCGAAATCGCAGAACGAGTCTATCTCGAGAGCGGCGCCGCTTATCGCGACCAATGGGACGATTCGATCGAAGTAATCTTTATGGAAAGAGCCAAAAACGAGATCTTCCAAATGATAAAAGGAACCTTGGAAGCGATCCAAATCCATTTCGACGTCTTTTACACGGAAGCGTCCCTGTTTCGAGACGGTATCGTGGAAGAGGTTTTAGGGCAACTGAAAAGCCGTGAAGCTCTGTACGAGAAAGACCAGGCGCTATGGTTCAAAACGTCGGACTTTGAAGAAGACCAGGATAAGGTTTTGATTCGTTCTGACGGCATGGCGACCTATTTCCTGACCGATATCGCCTATCATTATCAGAAGTACCGTCGCGGTTTCTCGAAAGTATACGATATCTGGGGCGCCGACCATCACGGGCATATCACACGGATGAATGCGGCGATGAAAGCCTTAAGCATACCTGAAGGGTTTTTCAATGTCATTCTGCATCAGATGGTTTCATTGCGCCAAAACGAAGAGATCGTCAAGATGTCGAAGCGTGCGGCCAACTTCGTCACCTTGGACGAACTGGTCAAGAAAGTTGGGAAAGACGCAGTCCGATACTTCTTCGCCATGGTGGATAAGGATAGTCAGCTGGAGTTTAATATCGATCTTGCCCTGAGCCGTTCGATGGATAACCCCGTTTACTACGTCCAATATGCGCTCGCCCGAATCCATTCTCTTTTCGAGAACGCGCTGGGCAAGGGATTCGGTTACGTGGAAAACAAAGATTTAGGTCGCCTGGACTCGGAAGATGAGACCTTTCTCATTCGAGATCTGCTCCTGTTTCCGGAAGTCATTCGAGAAATCTGCGCCACACAGCAAATCCATCGGCTAACCAACTACCTCTACGGATTGGCCTATGCCTTCCACAACTATTATTCCGGCCACGTTTTTGTGGATCTCAGTCAACCCGAACTGTCCAACGCGCGGTTGAACCTCGCCGCCGCTTTCCGAAAGACGATAGAAGAAGGCCTTACACTTCTGGGCGTCAGCGCTCCAGAAAGAATGTGAAAGCATGAAAAAGGTCTTTTTGCGCAACGACATCGTCGCTGCGCAAGCAACGCCACCCGGGGTTTCGGCGATCGCTGCGATACGCGTCAGCGGAAAAGACTGTTTTACCGTCGTACTCCCGTTTTTCTTTCAGAGAGCAAAAACCGGAAGCAGGCCGCTTGCGCTTGCTTCCATTAAGCCCCGAAGGATTTACCACGGATTTTGGAAGAACCTTGGAGGCCAATGGGTGGATGAAGTACAAGTCGTTTTCTACCGGTCACCTTTCTCGTTTACGGGAGAAGATATGGTCGAAGTATTTACTCACGGCGGGTTTCTCCCGGTGCAGATGGTCCTGAAGACCTTGTTCGAAAACGGCGCCCGTCCCGCGGAGCCAGGGGAGTTCTCCTTTCGGGCTTTCGTGAATAAAAAGATCGACCTCATCGGCGCTCAGACGATCAACGCGCTCATCCATACTTCTTCTCCTTCGGTTGAAGAGATCCTGGTGCGGCAGCTTCACGCCTCGCAAGAACACCCGGTTTTCTGGATTCGAGAACGGATTCTCGAATTGCTGGCCTCTCTGGAAGTAGCCTTCGACTATCCCGAAGACCATTATGCCGATCATCCGGATCAAATCGCGGAAACCGGTACGGAGATCCTGCTCTTTTTTGACGCATTTATCGAAAAAATCGAGATCGCCGAGCGGTTAAACCAGGGTTTGAAGGTCGTGATCTGCGGACGGCCGAACGTCGGTAAATCGACATTGATGAACGTCTTGCTCGGAGAAGAGCGGGCGATCGTATCGGAGATTCCGGGAACGACCCGAGACTATCTCAGCGAGCCGTTCCTGTTTCATGGCTTTTATATACGTTTGATTGATACGGCGGGATTGCGCAGAACGGGCGATACGATTGAGAAGCTTGGCATCAGGAAGACGATGGAGCTCATCGACCAGGCGGACTTGGTCGTCTACCTTCTCGACCCGGAGGAACAAACTGACACGGAAGATTCGGAAACGCTGGATATCATTCGAAAGAAGCGAAAGATCATTCTGATCAATAAGTGCGACAAATATTCGATAAAGCGGCGTTCAGACCTGGAGGGCAGCGGGGTGGAGATGCCGGAAGTGAAAAGAAAGATCGAAGCCTTGGCAGAAACTGGCGCGCCCCCCGATCCGGTCTTCAACGTCTCGGCCTTAAACCAAACCGGCTTGGCTGCCGTGAAAGAAACAATGAAAGAAATCCTTTCACAGATCTCGCATATCGAAGA
>CAZMHO010000054.1:0-13887 GCA_964566085.1 uncultured Thermotogaceae bacterium
TAGTCGTTCCCGGAACGGAATGGGCGGGGTCCGATCAGTCGGACGGCATTACCACTCCGCTATACGCCGGGATCGTCTCGCTCGTGCCGGTAGATCTTAAAACGGTTCTTCCAGCAAATCAGACGGTAAAGGCAGAGAAGGATCATTCACCTGAATCGGTTAACGAGATCCCAGAGACCGCTTTTCCACTGGAAGACGCCCCGTACCAAAAGTACCTCAGCCCCTCCCTGCTCACCTCTGCCGAAACGACCCGTCCGGAAGAAGCCTATCGCATTCTGTGGAAGTACGAGGAAAAAAAGGTCGACGACCTGCTGCCCGAGCTCTTTAAACTCTCGATGGGAGCCCCCGGGTATTCGGAAGAAATCGGAACCCTCGTTCACAAAGTTTTGGAATTGTACGCGGAGAAGGGTCTTTCGATGGTGACGCGCGCGACGGTGGAACGGCTGAACCGGTCGTTCGGCTATCCCACGCCGGTCGTCGAAGCGGTGGAGCAAAAGATACGAAACGTCGCGGATCATCCGCTCTTTGAGGAAATCCGGAAGGCGCAGCCCTGCTTCAGCGAGAAACCCGTCCGAAAGTTGCGGGGTCGCCACATCTTATCCGGCACGATCGACAAACTGTACTTTTTGGATGGAAAATGGCGCATCCTGGACTTCAAAGCCTCCCGACAGAATCCGCAGTTCATTGACAAATATCGATTTCAAATGCGGTTTTATCTGTTTTTGGTCAAAGAGCTGCTCCAACCCGCGCCGGAAACGGCCACCCTATTTTTCCTTGAAGAAAGAAGCGCGCTGGATGTGAGACTGGATGCCGGATTTGAAGAAGAACTCGATAGAAGGATCGTCGAGTACGAGCTGGCTTTCGTAAAATGAGCGTATAGAGAGTTAATTTCGAAGGAAGCGGCCTTCTTCCTCGCTTTCTTGAGGCGTACCGCGGGGTTATCGACCCTTTTCGCATCTGACGAAGTGCAGATACTCGGTGGTTGCCTCCGCTTTGTGGTTCCGGTTCTCCGTTTTATCTGCCTTAAACCGTTTATAGCTGTAGAGGAAGGTTTTCGGCGTACCGCGGAGGGCTAGGATCTCCTGCACCTCCTTCAAACTCATCAGGCCTTCGTTGTTATAGCTCACCAACAGGTATTTGGCTTGGGTCTTTTGGACCACTTCCGCAAAGGCTTGCTTCACCCGATTCTTTCGGCAAAAATCCGATTTTTGGCTGGTATCTTTCCTCAGCCCGGTTTTTCCGACGATCTCGGGGCAATCGTACCGGGAGATCGTCTCCAGCAGATGGTAATTGGCGTCGTATTGTCGCGCGTTGTAGGGCGGATCCAAATACAAAAGGTCGATCGGAACCTGATTGAGGATATTCCGAATATCGTCGTTGAAGAGCGTGTGCGTTTTATCGCTGTAAATAATCTCCTCTTTTCTCAGTTCAAGCTTCTTTCGGGCGGAGGCTTTCAATGTTTTCAAGAACGCGCCGTATACGGAAGCGGTGTTGGCCACTCTGTCCGCCGCCTCGAGGAGCGTCGCGAGCAAGTAATAGTACTCGTCGTCGTTGATCTTTCCGTCGATCGCCCAACTTTCTGTCTTTTGCCGGATCGTGTCGATCAGTAAAGCGTTCTCATTCGAAAAGTATAGCCGAACGTGCGCCTGTCCGCGGGTGCCTTCTTCGCAGTAGTTCGCAAAAATGAACCCCGTGCGCCTGTCCGCGCCGGTGTTCAATTGGTCGAGAACGAATCGTGTCTTATCCTTGGCGGCCGCCAATCCGGGCAGCTCCGGCTCCAATCCGCGGAACGCCAAAGGGCGGCAGATGCCGATATATTTTCTGTTTGTCACGTAGCTGTAGTGCTGGATATCGTTAGATACGATCGAACAGCCTTTTGCCTTGAAAAACCGCCCGACGGCGCCGGTCCCCGCGAACAAATCGCCGAGGACGCCGATTTCCTCCGTTATCTGGGTGCGGACCGTTTGGTCGATGAAACCCAGGAGCGATAATTTGCTTCCGATGTAATTGAGCGCCACTTTCTCATCCTTTTTCCTGTCCGACTGCGCCTCTGACCCGTGGACGTTTTCCCCGCGCTTTCGATCACCTTAAGCGCCTGCCGTTCCGATCTTTCCCCCCACCGCGTAATAGTTGTTGTCTAAACCATAGAGAATCGGGTCAAGGGTCTGCAAGCCCGGAAAGTGTATCTTTCCTTCTTTTTTAAGGATGATGTCTTTGGCGATATGTAGCTGGGTGACTTTCGCGACGTAGAGATGCCGGTGTTCAATCAGATGATCGTGGATTACTGTACATTCCAGATTCACAGGGAATTCGGTTATCAGAGGACAAAGCGGGTTTTGCCCCGGCTCGGTCTCGAATAGAGTCGACTTATCCACTTCTTTGCCGGAATGATTTCCGCAAAAGTCAACCGCTTTCACCTGTTTCGTCGTCGGGAAGTTCAGGCTGAAACAGCGATGCTCCCGAATTCCGGAGGTTGTATAATGGTTTTCGTTGATGGAAACGACGACGAGAGCGGGGGTGATTCCGGCGATGGCGCAATCGCCGATTTCTGCGAAATTGGCTTTGCCGGCCACCATCGAACCGATTAGTACGATCGGAATCGGATACACGAAAGCAATTGGACCCAACATTTCTTTTTCCACTTTCCTCACCTCACTTGGGAATAATTGTGCAGCGCCTATCGAATCGGCTGTTTCGAGTGTATCACAAATCCTTTGTGGCGAATAATGAAGAAAGTCATGCGTTTTTCTTCGCGGATCGACGACACCCACCGGCTCAAGAAATTACGAAACTTCGGGGTAAAAATTATATAATAGCGGACAGAGAACTCGCACTAAGGAGGAGACAGTTTCGAATGGGTATCAGGACAGATTGCGCGAAAAGAATAGCCGTCGCTCTTGTTTTCTTAATGATCCTTCTCTTGTCGGGGGGGTGTTTGAGAAAAGCCGGCGAGCCTCTTGACATCAACCATCTCCAAGGGAAGACGATCGGCTGCATGTTGGCCTATAGTTCGGATTACATTCTAACCAACGATTACGATGATATCGAAGTCCGCCGGTTTGACACCTACACGGATATGATGCTGGCATTGTCTTTTAACCAGTTGGATGCCGCGGCTATGGAGATGGACGAAGCCTACGTTTATTGCCGCCTTCAGCCTCAATATGCGATCTATGGGCTGTTTAAGGAAAACGAGCCCTTTTGCTACTATATGAACCCGGATACCCCCGAAACGAACGAAACCTTCAATGCCTTTATCCGAGAGTTCAGGGAAACCGAGGAATACCGGGATATCCGACGGCGCGTCGAAGCCTCTGCCTTCGAACCCTATGTGAGTAAAAGGATAGACAACCCGGGAGTCGAGGGAAAAACGCTGGCGGTTTCGGTTTTTGACGGGTGGGAACCGGTCTCTTACGTGGATTTCGAGACCGACGAATGGGAAGGCTCCGATATAGAGCTCATTACCCACTTTGCCAACGCGATTGGCGCAAAGGTCGAATTCATCCCGATCGGGAGCTATACGCAAGCGGTTGTCGAGCTCAGTCGTGGGAAGGTGGACATCATGGTCTGCCCGGACTCCATCCGCTACAAAGAAGATTTAGAGAAGGCGAACAACGTAACGATGAGCGAGTGGGTTTGGCGGAAAAACATCGTGATGATGGTCAATCGCGAGGATTATGAGGATTACTTCGCGACGAAGGGGGCGAACTGAGATGGACGCGTTTTTCGAGGCGGTGAAGAATTCGATATACATCAACCTGATCTACGAAGACCGTTATATGTTCCTGATCGAGGGATTCGGGCTGACGGTTTTCATGACGGTGGCCACCTTTATGCTGGGAACGCTGATCGGCGCTGTTTTTTGCCGGGCACGGGTGAGCGGGCGCCGTTGGCTCCGGAAAACGGTGGAATCGATCGGCACCTTGTTTGTGCGGCTACCCACATTGGTCCTGTTGCTAATTTTCGTCTACCTTTTATTTTCTGAAATAGACGTGGAAACTGTTTATCTCGCGATCGTAGCCTTTGCCCTGAGAACGGGGGCGTATATCGCCGATATCCTCTACGCGGCCTACAAAGCGGTGGATACCGGGGAGATCGAGGCGGGAAGAACCTTGGGAATGAGCCGATTGAAAGTTTTCAGGTTCGTGATTCTTCCACAGATCGTCAACTACGCGTTGCCCACCTATCGGAACCAGTTGATCATCACGCTTCAAGAAACCTCTTTGGTCGGCTTTTTCGCGATCAACGATCTCACCCGCGCCAGCCAGGTGATTACGAGCCGCACGATGGACCCGTACATTGCGATCATCATCACCAGTATCGTCTATCTCTTGATCGGGGCCGTTTCGAACTATCTGTTCAAACTGTTCGACCGCAAGAGACATCTCAAAGAAGGTCGGGATTACCACCTGGAACCCGCCCCGAAAAAAGCGGTATAAGTCGTTGGCCTTTGGGATTTTAAGCCAAAGAGATCGAGGTGTTTTATGATATCGATACGACAACTTAAGAAAAGCTTTGGAAATAACGTTGTTTTAGAGAACGTCAACGTCGAGATCAACAAAGGGGACGTCATCGGGGTGATCGGCCCTTCCGGTTGCGGAAAAAGTACGCTGATACGGTGCCTCAACCTGTTGGAGACTCCCGATTCAGGCGAGATATGGATCGAAGGCGTCAACATCGTGGGAAAAAACGCGCCGATCGACGCCATCAGACGAAAGATGGGAATGGTCTATCAAAACTTCAATCTCTTTTCGCATAAAACCGTACTGGAAAATATGATCATCGCCCCGATCCATCTGTTGAAGAAACCCCAAAAAGAAGCTATCGAAGAGGCGTTTTCTATCTTAAAGATGGTCGGGATGAGCCATCGGGCGGACTTCATGCCCGATCAGTTGTCCGGTGGCCAGAAACAGCGGGCGGCGATTGCCCGGTGCCTGGCCATGAAACCGGAGATCATCTTATTCGATGAACCAACGAGCGCTTTGGATCCCACGATGATCGACGAGGTGCTTGCAGTGATTCGCAAGTTAGTGAAAACCGGTATCACCTCGGTCATCGTCACCCATGAAATGGATTTCGCGCGCTGTATCGCGAACCGGATTTTCTTCATGGAAGAGCGCGGTATCTACGAAGAAGGAACGCCCGAAGAGGTATTCGATCACCCGAAACGGGAAAAGACAAAGGTTTTTATCCGAAAATTGAAGGTATTCGAATACGCGCTTCAAATCAGGCAACTCGATATCTACGAGCTCGTTGGGAAGCTTTCGGAGTACGGGCAGAAATACGAAATCGCGAAACGGCGGTTGAACACGATCAATCTGATTTTGGAAGAGCTATTAGTCTTTCTGTCTCAAAATGCGGGGGAAAAGGATATGACCTCGGTTACAGTCAACTATCACGAAGCCAGCCAGCAGATCCAACTGGAAATCCGATACGCGAGCCCCGCCATAAATGTGCTCCAACACCGGGATTTCGACGAGATCAGCCGCCAATTGATACAGGGATTGACCACCGAGATAACCTACGTGCCGGGAGAGATGGGCCACACGCTGAAAATGACCCTATAGACCGAAAACCAAAAGGGTTCGTTCGCGGGGCGGCTTCGAACTCGTTGCTTTCTTTGGGAATGACCCGGAACTGCCGTGTAACTTGCAAAAGATAATTCATACCTTAGTTAACCTTTCATACCAATAGCTTTACACATGGCGATCATAATTGAATGATTCGCAAACGAAATTGATGCTATAATAGTCGTATGTTATACAGTATCAAAATCGGAGGTTATACGGTATGAAAATTACGACGCGGTTGCTGTTGGGTTTTTCTCTGATCCTGTTGCTGCTGTTTGCGAACTTTTTGATCCTTCGCGCGGTTTCTCAAAAAACGGAACGCGATAGCCGAACGATCCTCGAAAAAATACAGGTAACGAAGGCGCTCACCCAAGATAACCAGAATTTTTTCGAATTCGAACGCTTAATATTGAAGACAGTTCGAGATTTTCTAAGAGTGGGATACGTTTCGGACAAAAGCCAAAAAGCCGCTCTCGAAGCGGTTTATTTCCAAAATTACACGCAAGCCGTAGAGATGGCCGAGAAGTACGGGTTCTTCAAAGAGATCGAACCGGTATTGCATGAGCTGGACGATTTTATACAACAAGTTATGAGTACCAAAGAGAAAGAGTTGTCTTCTCAACGAATCATGGACACCACAAAAACGGAGAGGATTCCGAAACAACAAGCGCGGCTCTCCGAACTCGTTCGGCAGATCGATGCCTATACCCGGCCGGATGGGGCGAAGGTAACCGCTGTCGAAAACATGCTGGCGAACGCGGAAACGTCCTTTTCCGCTAAAGACTTTAAAAATGCCTTAACCGCTTTCACCTTCCGGGAAATCGAGCAGCTTTGGGGTTCGAAACAATACGCCTTTGACGCCGCCCTGGTTCAGGGATGGGAGTTTTTAATCCGAAGCTACTTGTCCGGGCTGATGGAAGACTCGGCCTTTCTCTACCAATTCAACAGCAAGATGGTGGCGGAGCAAAAACTTTCCTTCTATCTGAACAAACCGGAGTTGTCACCTGAAGAAATCCGCGCGTTCATTGACCTTTCGACCGAATGGGTCTACGGGAAGAGTTTTTCCGCATACGATGAACTGCACATCAATTTAACGATCACCCGAAAAGAGGTTGAGGATACCAATACCAGCCTCTCTCGCCTCCAGGACCGCCTCTATGCCCAGAGAGAGGAAGGATTGACCGTCGTTAACGAGGGGATGCAAACGACAGTCGCCAAATTCGAACAGCTTGTGCAATCTCTCTCCGCGAAAAAACGCGGTGAAATCGACACCAACTTCTCATCCTTCCAAAAAAGCGTACAAGAAACGATCGCCTCTCTGGCCTACACCAACCGCCTTTTTGTGACGATACTGGTTGGAATGCTCGTCGTTACCATATTGGTCATCATTTGGATCGTGCGCGGCATCCGGAAACCTTTGAAAACCCTGAAAGAAAAAGTCAGGACCATGGCCGAGCTGAATTTGACGGTTGATTTCGCCACGAAGGCGAAAGACGAGATCAGCAGGGCGGAAAATGAGCTCAAACATATCGTCACGGCCTTCCGGGAAACCTTAAAAGGCATTTCCGGGGCATCAAACAGCCTTGGCGACGCTTCGGAGGAGCTGCGCGCGTTGGCGGAAGAGTCCTCGCATGGAGCTCAAAAAGTATTGGATCAAAACATGGCGGTCGTCGGCTCTATCCGAACGGTGAGCGACTCGATCTCCGATGCGACACGCATTATCCGAACGATTTCCGACTCCACCAAAGAGGTCTCGCAACTCTCCCTAACGCTGTCGAAAGAGTCTGTCGATGCGGCAAAACAAACGCGCGAAGGGTCCTCCGTGGTGGAAGAGATCGCGTCGATGGCGTTGAGAACGCGCGATAATACCGTTTTAACATCCACCCGCGTGGCAACGCTGACAGAGAAAACAAGAAACGTCGGAGACATTTTGGATACGATTTCGAATATTTCAGAACAAACGAACTTACTCGCCCTCAATGCCGCGATAGAAGCTGCCCGCGCGGGAGAAGCCGGGAAAGGGTTCGCGGTGGTGGCGGATGAAATCAGAAAGCTCGCGGAAGAGAGCAAACAAGCGGCTCAGGGTATAGCCAAGATACTCGGGGAGATCGAGAGCAGCGTCGTAGAAGCGAACGAAGCCACCCAGCTCACCGCCGGGTTCGTGGACGAATTCAGCCGAAAAACCACTGAAATACAGAAGCAGTACGCGCAGATCTTGGAAAAGTTCAACAAGATTTCGGCGATCACCCAAAAGACAGCCTCGGTGACAAAAGAGCAAAGCGACGAATCCGGAGATATCGCGCATAAGATGGAAAGCCACGCGATATCTTTGACGAACGTCAGCAAGGACATCGGCTCGATGGTGGAGCAAACGCGGGATCAAACCGCCACCGCCGAAAACGTCCTGAAAGCGTCGGAAAGCCTTCTGCAACTCTCCGGGGAGTTGCAAAAGGAAGTGGATCGATTCAAAATCGAATAGCGGGTTTTTGTTCGTTAAAAACTCTCCCGCGCTGGCTCGGTCTTTATGCTATACTATTTTGAGTGTGACCGAGGTCATCTCCGAGTTCTTTTTGTAACACGTTTTGACGAATCGCCATGCTTCTGTTCGAAAGCCATAGCGATGCCGGTTTTTTTGGGGGAGTTGACAGAATGATTCCGTCGAGTATCCGTAAACGCTTTTCATCTGCGGCGGTTTTTTCTCTCTTGTTCGTGTTGCTTTTACCGATCGGGCGTTTTGCGATGGGGGAAACGTTAGCGGCTACGGCCGGAAACGCTGACGGGGACCGCCTTGCCTTTGCGGCTATTGATGACTATGCTCGCGCCATCAAGGTTTTACCGGGCGAGGACGCCAAGAGCCTGGCTGGTCGTGTGACGAAAACGGCCGCTACGGATGTCGAAAAGGCAAGGGCGTTGTATGTATGGCTCACAGAGAACATTCTTTACGATGCGGCAGGGTATTTTTCCGGTAGTTATGGCACCGTATCTGTTCAGGAAGTTTTAGGGACGGGAAAATCAGTATGCCAGGGATTTGCCAATCTGTTCGAAAGCATGAGCCGGGCGGTCGGTCTGGATGCGGTTACGATATCCGGATGGGCGAAAGGCTCCACCTACTCTCCGGAAACTTTTGACAGAAGCCCTGCCAATCATGCATGGAATGCGGTAAAAATCGAAGAGAGTTGGTTCCTCATCGATTGCGCGTGGGGAGCCGGGCATCTTTCAGAGGGGGAATTCGTGAAATGTTTCGACCCTTTCTACTTTATGCCGCCTCCGGAACAGTTTAACTACTCCCATTTCCCAAATAACGCCGATTGGCAGCTCTTGAATCCCCCCGTCACGAAAGAAGCATTCCTTAAAAACCCGAAAACGTGGTCGAACTTCTTCCGTTGCGGCATAGAAGTTTTGACATCCGTCTATGAACAGATGCCGGTCAACAGGGAAGAAATCTTTCGCTTCCGAGTTCCCGAGAGCTCAGACGTGTTGTTCACCCTCTTAGGTCCAGATTGGCAGCCACTTCCGTTGCAACTGTTTTCTCAGAAAGCGGGGGACGCCTACGAAGTCCGGGCGCGTTTTGCCGAAACGGGGGACTATGAATTGCACGTGTTTGCGCGCAGGAACAGCGACGAAGACCCCTTCTACCGTAGCGCGGTCGCCCTGTCCTTCACAAACCCGCTTCCTTCCGCTCCGGCAGAAGAATACCCGGACACTTACGCCAGTTATCAGAAAATGCAATGCTTTCTTTACTACCCTTTCGATCGCGTCCTACCTGCCGATGAGTCCGTTTCTTTCAAGATACGCATTCCGGAAGCGGAAGAAGCCGCTGTAATCAGCGGGGGCCAGTGGAGCTTTTTGTTCCCTGAAGGAGATGTCTATACGGGAAAGGTTTGGATTCAAGAAGGGCCGATCATCATTCTGGCGCGGTTTCCAGGAGGAACCGTTTTCCAATGTTTGGTCGAATACATCGGGCTGAAGGAAATGCGTGGTATACGAAACCCTTAATGCTGGGGTGAAACGAAAATACTCAAGACGACGGGCCAGGAAACGGTAGCGCGGGGTCGAGAGAACCCGTAGCGGCCATACTTTATACACTAAAGACCGGCGCGCGCAATGAGGTACGGGTGAACGCGTTCAAAAGGGAAGAGAACAAAAAGAAAACGGAGGAATCGCCTTCGGCGGTATCGCCCGTTTTATACGGCGACATTTTTTAGTTTAAAAGTCGGGAACGTGACGCAAGTTTTTTTATAGACCCGTTTCCAGTTTAACCGCTGTTGCAAAATAATCGAGTATCTTTGCGGTAGAAAAACGGGCTCCGAGAGCATAGAAAGCACGAAGGGGGTCAAAAATCCTTGATGATAGAGTAACTTGTGCGCGAAACGCGAAAAATTCAACTAGGGAGGCATAATGGGTACAAAAGAAATCGCTCAAAACTACCTTCAGTTGGCGCTGAAAAACCCAGACGCTGTTTTCCGGGAAGGGCAGTGGGAGAGTATCGATCATTTGCTCGATCGGAAACGTGTCTTGGTGGTTCAACGTACTGGTTGGGCGGCTAAACTGTTGCGTGACCGGAGCGCAGGTCCAACGTTGCTTGTTTCGCCGTTACTGTCGTTAATGCGAAATCAGCTCGAAGCCGCAGAAAGGATCGGGGTCATAGCGCGTTCCATCAATAGCGGCAACAACGAGGATTGGAAGCGTATAGAGCAGGAATTGGCCCGCGATGAGGTGGACGTGCTGATGATCTCCCCTGAGCGGTTGGCGAATAGCGAGTTTCGCCGCGATGTCCTGACAAACATCGCCCACAATATCGGGCTTTTCGTAATAGACGAAGCGCATTGCATATCCGACTGGGGACACGATTTTAGACCCGATTATCGTCGAATTGCGCGCGTGTTGGAAGCGATTCCTTCGAATGTTCCGATTCTCGCGACAACCGCGACAGCGAATAACAGGGTTGTAAACGACGTAATGGCGCAGTTAGGCGAAAGGCTTTTTGTGCAGAGAGGGTCCTTAGTCCGTAAAAGCCTCAGACTTCAAAACATAAAACTGCCTGAAATATCTGCGAGAATGGCATGGTTGGCAAAAACCATCCCGACATTGCCCGGAAGCGGCATTGTCTATACACTTACGCAGCGAGACGCGGAGCGGGTCGCCAAATGGCTTAAGTGGAACCATATCGATGCAGAAGCCTATCATGCTGGGATTTCCGGTGAGAATGGCGATCACGATATTAAGGAGAAACTCGAGCAGAGGCTTTTAAATAATGATATCAAGGTATTGGTGGCGACTGTGGCTCTCGGAATGGGTTTCGACAAGCCGGATTTGGGTTTCGTCATCCACTTTCAGCGGCCGGCGTCTGTCGTTCATTACTACCAACAGGTAGGGCGCGCGGGCAGGGCAGTGGACGAAGCTTACGGCATCCTTCTATGTGGGGAAGAGGATGAAAGCATAACCGATTATTTTATCAATAGCGCGTTTCCCCCTCAAAAACACGTTTCTAAAGTGATCAATGCCCTTGACGAATCCGAAGACGGTCTTTCTACAAGCGAATTGCAGCGCGTTATCAACCTTCATTATACCCAAATCGATAAAACGATAAGATTCCTTTCTGTGGAATCTCCTTCGCCGATAACTAAAATTGGCTCGAAATGGCACACCACTTCCGTCGCGTCTTCTTATGAAATCAACCAGGCCTATGTGGAAACCATCACGGGCATTCGGCGGGATGAACAACAGCAAATGCGCGGCTACGCGAACCATTCCGGATGCTTAATGGCGTTCTTGCAATCGGCTTTAGACGACCCGTATCCCGAGCATTGCGGAAAATGTAAGAATTGTAGTCCCGGTTTGTCTCTTGACGAATCCTACAACGTAGAACTTGCCAAACAGGCAGCACAATTCTTGCGCAAAGACTATCAATGCCTCCGCCCGCGAAAAAAGTGGCCTTTAAAAGATATGTTTGACCGCTCACCATTTTTTGGCAGTTTTATCTGCGAGGAGCAACAAGCCTGTGAAGGCCGCGCACTAAGCCTTTGGCGAGACGAAGGTTGGGGTTGGCTCGTGGCCCGCGGAAAATATAAGACGAACCGGTTTTCGGATGATCTCGTGACCGCCTGCTTGCTCTTGTTGAAGGGATGGTCTCCGAACCCTTCTCCGAAGTGGGTAACGTGCATTCCTTCGCTTCATCGCCCGGAACTGGTGCCTTACTTCGCGGCAAGGTTGGCGAGCGCCCTCGGATTGCCCTTTGTTCCCTGCATCGTAAAAGTGCGCGAGAACAAACCCCAAAAGGAAATGGCGAACAGTTTTCAGCAAGCGAAAAACCTGGACGGCGTGTTTACCGTCGTCAGCGGGTGTTTACGCGAAGAGTGTTTGTTAATCGATGACGTCATTCATTCCGGATGGACCTTCACCGTAGCCACCGCCTTACTGCGAAAAGCGGGCTGTTCCGCAGTTTATCCTTTGGCGTTAGCTTTAAACTCATTAGGGGATGATTGAGATGAAAGAAGCATTAACCGAAGATACGAAGGTCATCATCATGCTCTGCGGGGTTTTTGGGAAAAAATTGGCGGATAATCCGCTTTCGACTGCTGAATATATGCGGCTAGTCCATTGGCTGATGGATAGAAAAATACGTCCGAGCGATCTGCTGGAAAGAGAAACCCTAAACGAGGCATCTTCGGGAGCGAACATAGGCAAACAACGAATGGAGGCGCTTCTAAGCAGAGGGGTGCAGCTTGGTTTCGCAATGGAGGAATGGCAAGGCAACAACATTTGGGTCATGAGCAGGAGCGATACGGATTATCCGGCGCGGTACAAAAAAAAATTCAGCGACAAAGCGCCGCCTTTGTTATTCGGCACAGGGGACCGTTCTCTGCTACAGGGAGGAGGGATGGCTATCGTCGGCTCTCGTAATGTGGATGAAAAAGGAGAAGCCTTCGCGCGCCACGTCGCCCAGATGTGTTCCTATAATCGTATGCCGGTTGTTTCCGGAGGCGCGCGCGGCGTTGACCGGATTTCTATGTCCGCCGCGCTTGAAGCCGGGGGTGTGGTAGTGGGCGTCCTTGCGGAAAACCTCTTAAAGCTGAGTTTGGAGAAACACATGCGGTACGCCATTGGCGAGGGGCATTTGCTGTTATTTTCCTCTAATAGCCCAGAAGCCGGTTTCAATGTCGGGGCAGCGATGGGAAGGAATAAATTGATCTACGCGATGGCGGATTTCGGGCTGGTCGTCAGCTCCGAGTTTGAAAAAGGAGGTACGTGGGCCGGCGCTGTGGAGGAATTGAAGCGAGAGAAACGGATACCGGTCTTTGTGAGGGTTAGCGATAGCCCGCCGGAAGGCAACGCCAAACTGCTTGACCTTGGAGCGATCCCATGGCCGGAAGATATCGATCGAAGTGGGTTTAAGCAATGCTTGATCGACACGGCAGCCCAAAGTAAGGAGGATCAAACCGCGAAAGAGCCTATGCCGGAAATCCAACCCCGGGAAAAGCGAAACGAAAAACCGGTCACTTTACCCCTTTTTTCCGCCCCAACGGAGCAAGCGTCCGCGAAGGAAGAAGAACACAACGCGGTTAATGTATCGGTTACCCAGGATGGTTCCGGAACCGCATCCGAAAGTGTCGCGCAAGAGCTTCCGCAAACTATCTATCAAGCCGTTTTGCCAATCATTTTAAGCCGATTGGACCTTCCCGTATCCCTCAATGACCTCGCTTTAGCCTTAAACGTGACCAAACCGCAAATGAGCGCCTGGTTGAAAAAAGCAGCGGACGAGCGGATAATCGTTAAGCTGTTGAGACCGGTGAGGTATCTAAGAAAGGAATAGCGGCTGGTTGAAAAACTCGGTGACTTACCAGAAAAGGATTCAGCGCCTACGGGACAGCATATCGTAAGAAGCGTGTCAAGGTGGTTTGCACGCGCTGCGGCTCCGATCTGAAATGCGTGAACCGGCGCGGGGGACTATCTCAATCGGAGGGCGAGAAGGTATGCCAAGAAAGACCGTTTGGATAGCCGAAGCGCTTCTGCTGGCTTTCTTCTAACAGAACGGGCGCCTCATCAAAAGAAGCGCGCCGTTATGGTTTTATCCCGACCGGTATCGGTACGACGCGTACCCGCAAATCGGGATGCCGTATTCCCCGCAAGCAAAGCCCCTGCCGAAGGTATTGATCTTTATCGGACAATTTGCGAGCGACTTTCGATCAATTTCGAGTCAAGTCCGAAGTATCTAAGATCTCTCGAGGGAACCGAAACGCGTAATCTGCCGCGAGTCTTCTAGCGACCAACGGTTCTCCTCAAGGAAAGGTGTCGAACACCCACCCACTGATCGGGT
>CAZMHO010000055.1:0-7957 GCA_964566085.1 uncultured Thermotogaceae bacterium
CACCGGTTTGTTGATCCCATCGCGTGGATAGAAGGCGATAGGCGCCCGATGGGATGATACCGCCGACTCCGACTACCGCGAGCGTTACGGTATACACCACGATTAATGAAACGGCCAGTATATACCATGTACCGGATGCCTCCGCGGCGCCGGAAGCCATTCCCGATACTTCCGCCAATAGCTGCGCTGATGCGAGAGCTAACGCAGAAGCGGCTATTCCGAAACTGATCCATCTCCGTTTTGACCGGGCGCGGAACGAAGCCCATAAAAGTAGCGCCGCGCCGATGATCGCAACAGGGAATAATTCCGCAGGCATCAGGAAATCGAAAACCAATTCGAAACGACGAAAGAAGGCGATGACAGTCAATAAAAACGGGATTACGATTGGCGACCATATACAAACCGTCCCGGTCACGGCTAATGCTTTTGTAAAAGGAGTATTATCAGGCATCAATAGACCTCCTCGTAATACATTATTCCGCCTATTATAAGACGTGTTTTACGTGGAAGATTAACGACAAAAGGAATGACAGAGAGTTTTTTTATGTTTGTCTGTCGATGACAACCGAAATTTCCAGTAATCTCATCTCATCATGTGCGTATAAGTAACAGCAAACGTACCAACAGCCGTAAGGGTTCGGTTGATCTCACTAAGGGCGCCTTAATTATTTGATCCCTCATCAAGATACGCTCGACCCGCTCCTTATTTCAGGAGGTGGAATAGAGGTGAGTCCAATCCACACCTGTGCCAGGTGGAAGCCGGGCATTCAAGGGGTTATCTTGCTCGCGAATCCCGCCAAGAGTCATAAAGAGCGGCTCCCATCAGGAGGGGAATCGGTAGGAAGATCGTAAAGAATGGCAACCAACCAAAGGCCGCGATTGTTAAAATCGCCAAGGCTCCGACGCAGGCGAAAGCGCCGAGACCAGACATAGGAACACGGTTGGCAGTCCGCCCCCAATGCCATTTTCTGCGCACTTTCGGTTTTAGGGCCATGCAGAGCGTTAAGCCTGTCAAAAACAACAATAGCCATGCGATAGACGGGATTTGATTCATAGAGGTCGCCCCCCTTCTGAAGGGAGGAACGGGCGAAAGGGTTCTCGGGCGGTCCGTTTAGAATACATGAAAATGCGTTTGCGATACCCGAGAAGTTTCCCGATAATCGGTGAAACAGATACTTCCCTGAATACTTTAAAACCGATCCGTCGATAGAGTTCACAAGCTCTCCGATTGGTATCCAACACGTCTAACTCGAGATAGGGATGATTTTCGATCGCAAACCCTGGTTCTTGAAGCGTCAGAGTATGCTGGAACTCATTTGTAAATACCTTATAGGCAAAGGCGTCCCTGATACCGCCGATACTCTTGCCCAATTGCTGTTTGTCCAGGCGAATAGACCGTTCCGAAGGGTCAGCGAGCGAGAAAAAGCCGACAAGTGCATTTTCCATAAAAGCGCTATAAAACCGGTTCCATAAAAAGCTACGGTAGAAGGCTTTCGTTAACTTCAAACGCTCTTTCTCAAAGTTCATCAGTTGCCCGAAAAAAGCCTCCAAAAAGAGGAATGCGACCGACGAGCGATTTTCCTCCTTCAACTGTTTGACCGCGATGGGGCTATCCATCGGCTCCTCCTTCTAAAAAAGGCGCCCGAAGGCGCCTTTTAGGTGATTGTATGGCGTTATCCGTTTCTTAAAACCGCGTGGGCGGCGGCTAAACGCGCAACCGGTACGCGGTAAGGAGAACAGCTGACGTAATTGAGACCGACGATATGGCAAAACTCTATCGAACTCGGTTCTCCGCCGTGCTCACCGCAGATACCAATTTTCAGATTCGGTCGGACGCTGCGGCCCTTTTGCGTTGCCATCCTCACAAGTTGGCCAACGCCGTCGCGATCCAGTTTTTTAAACGGATCAAAGGCTAAGATTCCTTTTTCCAGATAGTCTTTGATGAACTTTCCGGCGTCGTCCCGGCTGAATCCGTAGGCCATTTGGGTCAGGTCGTTGGTCCCGAAGGAGAAGAACTCGGCAAATTCGGCGATTTCATCGGCCGTTAAGGCGCCTCTCGGGACTTCGATCATCGTTCCGATGAGATAATGAAGCTCGATGCCGGCCGCTTTGATCAGTTGATCCGCTTCTCGCTTGATGATCTCGTGAAGCATCTTCAGTTCTTCTTTCATTCCGACTAACGGAACCATAATTTCGGGTCTGGCATCCACACCTTCTTTCTTCAAATCAATGGCGGCGTTGATGATCGCGCGCGTCTGCATCACGGCGATTTCTGGATAGGTGACGGTCAATCGGACGCCGCGGTGACCCAGCATGGGGTTAAACTCGTGAAGTTCTTCGACGATGGTCTTCAGCTCTTCAAGACTGATTCCGAGTTCTTGAGCCGCTTTTGCCTGAGATTCGTAATCTTGAGGAAGGAATTCGTGTAACGGAGGGTCAATCAGCCGAATCGTGACCGGTAACCCGTGCATGGCTTTAAAGATTCCGTAAAAATCCTGCTTTTGGATCGGTTCCAATTCATCGAGCGCTTTTTGACGATCCTTCAGCGTGCGCGCGACAATCATCCGGCGGACAATCGGGATGCGGTCGGCTTCGAAGAACATATGCTCAGTCCGGCACAAGCCAATACCCTCGGCTCCGAACTCTCTCGCAACCTCCGCATCTTTTGGGATATCCGCGTTGGTTCGTATTCCTAGCTTTCGAATCTCGTCAGCCCATCCCAATATCTTGGCCAGCGGGCCGGAAAGACCTTCCGGTTTGATGGTCCTTACTTTTCCGAGAAGCACTTCTCCGGTCGTGCCATCGAGAGAGATCCAATCCCCCTCTTCCACCAGAGTGCCGTTGACTTTGAAACACTTCTTCTGATAATCCACTTCCAATTCTTCGGCGCCGACAATGGCCGGTTCTCCCATGCCACGGGCGACGACCGCCGCATGCGAGGTCATCCCGCCGCGCGCAGTTAATATCCCTTCCGCCGCTGCCATTCCGCCGATGTCTTCCGGGGAGGTTTCCATGCGCACAAGGATAACCTTTTCGTTTCTTTCCGCCCATTCTTCAGCGATTCTCGCTTCGAAAACCGCCCGACCACAGGCGGCCCCAGGGGATGCCGGCAGCGCTACGGTTAAAACCTGCGCCGCTTTCTTTTCTTTCGGATCAAAGGTGGAATGCAACAGATTTTCGATTTGCTCGGGCGTTACGCGCTGAAGCGCCGTCTTTTTATCGATGACGCCTTCTTCCACCATATCCACCGCAATCTTCACGGCTGCGGCGGCAGTTCGCTTCGCGTTACGAGTTTGGAGCATATAGAGAATCTTGTTTTCGATGGTGAACTCGACATCCTGGATATCTTTGTAGTGATTTTCCAAAATGTCGAAGGTATGAGTCAGCTGCGTATAGACTTCCGGCCATTCATTGATCATTTGATCCAGTCGGAGCGGCGTTCGAATCCCGGCTACCACATCCTCTCCCTGCGCGTTCTTCAAAAACTCCCCGTAGTACTTCTTTTCCCCATCAGAGGGGTTGCGCGTGAAGGCTACGCCCGTTCCGCTTTCTTCTCCCATGTTCCCGTAAACCATCGAAATAACATTGACGGCCGTCCCCAACAGGGATCCTTCCGGAACGTTGTTCAATCTCCGGTAGGTGATGGCGCGTTCGTTCATCCAGCTCTGTATAACCGCGCCGATGGATGCCCAGAGCTGCCGTTGGGGGTCTTGAGGGAATTCCTTCCCATTCTTCTGATAAACCGCTTTGTATCGGTCTACGACTTCTTTCAGATCGTTGGCGTCCAATTCCGTGTCCTGTTTGACGCCTTTTCTTTCTTTCACGGCGTCCAGTTCTTTTTCGAAGTCATGGTGAGGTATGTTCAAAACCACATCGCCGAACATTTGCATAAACCGGCGATAAGAATCGTAGGCGAAACGCAGATTACCGGTTCCTTTTGCCAGAGCTTCCACCGTCTGGTCATTCAAACCGAGGTTGAGGATGGTATCCATCATACCGGGCATTGAAATCGCCGCTCCCGATCGGACCGAAACCAGCAAGGGATTGACGAGGTCGCCGAGCTTCTTCTCCGTTTCTTTTTCCAGCATCTTCATCGCGGCTTCGACTTGGTCCTTCAGCTCCTCGGGATACTTCTTGCCGAGATCATAGAATGTTTTGCATACTTCCGTGGAAATTGTAAACCCAGGGGGGACGGGAATCCCGATGTTAATCATTTCCGCAAGGTTTGCGCCTTTTCCCCCAAGGATCTCTTTCATGCCGGCGCCGCCTTCCGCTTTACCTTTTCCTAAAAAATAAACCCATTTCTTACTCATTATTCGGGTTCCTCCTTCAAATTTGGATAAAAAATTGGCCTCTATTATACCATGGTTCGTTTTTTACTTGCGGATTCGCGCTTATACGGGTCTATGCAAGAGAATGCGTGATCAAACGCTAAAAATCCGGGATGGTTTCCGGGTATACCTGCCCCGCGCTATTGATCTTGAAGATATAGACCATCCCGGGCTTGAGTTTCGTGTACGTAGCATTTCCGTATATGGCGGTGATCCCCAGTTGTTTGAGCTTTTCCGGATCGTTGGACAGCTCCCAAACCGAGGACCAAAAAACCTCTTTGTCTTTTTGGTTGAGTTTGGCGAAAATTTCCCGATATCTCTCTGGTTCTTTCTCTTTTTCCTCAATCGGGTAACCTTTGGAGGGCGGCGTATCTTCCCCATACACCCGTCTCCAAAGATAAAGGGAGCGCTCCTTCCCGTCCAACAGGAGTTGATTGTTGAACCGAACGATCAAGGCGTCAAAGAAGACGATCTCTCCTTCGATCGTGTATTCTTTTTGCAAAATGATGGCCGAAGGGTCCTCTCGAGAGGTTTCTACGAATTTCATCGTCGTCACCATCTTTCCGTCCACGACCTCCTGTTTGATCACCTTGGCGTAACCAATCTGTTCTTCTCTGGTTATTCTCAATAACGCCTCTTTTAGCTGCTGATTTTCTTTCAATATCTTCTCGATCGTGATATTTCTTGCCGCGAACCACGTGGCGATTGCGGCCCAAACCGATAGACCGATGATGAGAAAAACCAAGATATTCACGAGGCAGCCACTGCTCTTAACGCGTCGCGTCTGTTTCATCCAAGCCATTCCTCCGCCTGAGTTTCGGAAAACTATCCGTAACAAGGATTGGGAACGAACCGATAGCTTCCGGTAAATAGCCTTCCGATTTCCTTTAATCTATCCTCCATTATCGACTGGGACGAAAAAAACGCGCAAATGCTTCTGTCTAAAAAAAGGTTACGAATCGAAACGAGTGATGCAAGGATTCCTCACACTCCTCCTTCCTGACGCGGCGATTATAGCATTTTTCGGGTTCCCGTTCTTCCTGCGGGGTCTCACTCCCTCAGAACGGGTCAGGCGACCGATGAGGGCGCGCGGAATCACGATGTATTCATCCATAGAAAGAAACCCGAATGGACAAGGGAGGGAATCGGCGTCGCTCGGGGGTCTTGACAAAATATACCGAAAGGTATATTATGAGCGCATGAATGAAAAATCGAACAGCAAAGAAGCCATCCTCGAAGCCGCGTTGATACTCTTTTCGGAGAGAGGATACGATGCCGTCGGGGTCAGTGAGATCGTCCAGACTGCCGGGATCACGAAACCGACGCTCTACTACTTTTTTCAAAGCAAGGAAGGGCTATTGCAATCGATCATGGAGCTTTATTACAGCCGGTTTTTAGAGCTCCTCGAAGAAGCCTGTCAATATCATCCGCACCCCGAAAACTATCATGCGGACGTTTTCCCGGTGCTCGTTAAAACAGCGGAAACGATCTTTTCGTATGCAAGGTATTGCCCCCATTTCTATACGATGTTACTCTCCTTGCGCTACGCTCCGCCGCTTTCGGTGGCTTATCGGGTAATATATCCCTATTGGGAGAAACAAGAAAGGCTCCTGCTTGACCTTTTTGTCGCGATCGCGAACAGCCACCCGAATTTGAGGAGAAAAGAACAGCAGGATGCAGAGAGCTTTCTATCGATTATTCACCGGTATGCCTACGCGGTTATCCGCGGGGTTGACGTACCGGATGCCGCCACCGCTTCGAGATTAGTAAGGCGGTTTATGCACGGGATTTTCATATAGTCGGAGTCGTTTTTTTTCGAGTTAATATACTTAAAGGTAAGTACATTAGAGGTGATTCGATGTGGGCTTATGAAAGCGTTTTTTACCAAATCTATCCTTTGGGTTTCTGTGGCGCCCCGGAACACAACGACGAAAACGTGGTACCGCGCATCAACAAAGTTCGGGAATGGCTTCCTTATCTTTCCGAGATGGGTGTGAACGCGCTCTATCTTTCTCCCGTTTTTCAGTCGGACCGTCACGGGTACGATACCCGTGATTATCGAACGGTTGACGCTCGTTTAGGGACGAACGATGACTTGAAAACCTTATGCGAGGCGTGTCATCGTGAGGGGATCCGGATCGTTTTGGACGGAGTTTTCCACCATGTCGGAAGAGGCTTCTGGGCTTTTCAGGACGTACAGCGGAATCGATGGGATTCGCCTTATGCGGACTGGTTTTTCTTGCGTTTTGATCAAAACAGCCCATACAAAGACGGGTTTTCTTATCAGGGGTGGGAAGGGCATTACGATTTGGTTCGGCTCAATCTGGGAAATCCTGCCGTCAAAGAACATCTTTTTTCTTCTGTCCGTTTCTGGATCGAAACGTTCGGCATCGATGGGTTGCGATTGGATGTCGCATACTCCTTAGAGCATGATTTTTTACTCGAGCTCCGTCAATTCTGCGAAACGATCCGACCCGAATTCTTCCTCGTGGGTGAGATCGTCAATGGTTCGTATGCCCCCCTCATCGAAGAGGGAGCGTGCCACTCCTGCACAAATTACGAGGCTTACAAAGGGCTTTACTCCAGCTTGAACGATCTGAATTTATTCGAGATAGACTACTCTCTGAATCGGTTGTTCGGGAGCCAGGAAGGGGCTCTGTACCGCGATAAACATCTCTTCTCCTTCGTGGATAACCACGATGTGAACAGGATTGCGAGTATACTAATGATTCCCGGACATCTTCCGTTGATCTATGGGTTGCTGTTCGCGATACCAGGAATCCCATGCCTGTATTACGGCAGCGAATGGGGAGCGGAAGGTTCGAAAGACAACGGATCTGACCGGCCGTTACGCCCCGGGTTCGAGGGCCCGATACGCAATAAACTCTCAGAATGGGTTCGAAAGTTAGCGGGTATGCGGAAAACCCATAAAAGCCTCTCTTACGGAGGTTATCGAACGCTATTGGTCCGAAACCGCCAACTGGTGTTCGAACGGGGGATCGACAGAGAACGAATCATCGTCGCGATCAACGCGGATACCCACAGCGCCAACGTTCCATTGCCACCGGGCTATGGTCGGGTGGAGAATCTTTTAACGGGAACGGCCGAAACGCTGTCTTCAGCGCGTCTCCTTGAGCCTTGCAGTATTGCCTTCTGGAAAAGCGGTTAACCCGTTCCGGTGGTTATGGCTCCCTTGCGGAGCGAGCGGGTTTCCGACTTCATTGCTAAAATGCCTTCGACAGGTTTCGAAATTTGTGATATACTCTCACATCTGACTAACTGTAAAAGAGAGGGGCGACGATGAAAAAAAGGAAAATCATATTGGATTGCGATCCCGGGCACGATGACGCGATGGCGCTCTTATTAGCCGGAGCCAGTCCGGAGCTTGAATTGTTAGGAATCACCACGGTTGCCGGTAACTCCTATGTGAACCACACGACGAGAAACGCGTTGATCCTGACCGAAATGGCGAATCTAGACGTTCCGGTCGCTCAAGGAGCTTCCAGACCGTTAGTGCGGCATCAGATCGTTGCGCCGAATATTCATGGGGAATCTGGCTTGGAAGGGGCGAATCTGCCTTCGCCGACGCGCCAGCCCCACGCGATGGATGCCGTCCGTTTCATCGC
>CAZMHO010000055.1:7967-12063 GCA_964566085.1 uncultured Thermotogaceae bacterium
TCCCATCAATACGATCTCCTGAACTTGAACCGCCAGGTTGGGATTCTGGATCAGAAACAGGGCGATGTTTGTTAAAGAGCATCCCGGAGAGGTTACCCTCGTCCCGGTAGGCCCTCTGACCAACATCGCCCTGTTTCTGATCCAGTATCCCAACCTGGCGGCTCAAGTTCAGGAGATCGTATTGATGGGAGGCGGCATCGCGTTTGGTAATACAACCCCTGTGGCGGAGTTCAATATTTTCGCGGACCCGGAAGCTGCCGATGTTGTTTTCAAGAGCGGCATACCGATTACGGTCTTCGGACTGGACCTGACCCATCAAGCGAAAATTTTCATGCCCGAAATAAAAGTTTTACAGCACTACTCCTCTTCTGTGGTTTCAAAAATGGGTTTGCTTCTGGAGTTTTTCCATCAAACCTATTTCGATGTCTTTCATATAGAAGGAGCGCCATTGCATGACCCTTGCGCCGTCGCCTATCTTATCGCTCCGGAGCTGTACACCTACGCCTCATTCCATACGCAAATAGAGCTGCATGGAAGCCTGACTTACGGGCAGACGGTGGTAGATTATTGGCACCTTTCCGCAACTCCCCCAAATGCTCGGTGGGCGATGACGATAGATCGAGAAAAGTATATCGCCTTGATCTACGAACGTATGAAGAACTATCGCTGAAGAGGAGGGCGTCATGGCTGAAGACCCGCGATATCATATCCAGTTGAAAGAAGGAACGGTAGGAAACTACGCGATCTTGCCCGGAGATCGGGGCCGTGTAAAGCGGATCGCGAAATACCTGGAGAGCCCGGAAATCGTTGGCGATAACCGCGAGTACTTAACGATGACCGGAACGATGGAAGGGGAAAAAGTGTCCGTTATGTCCACCGGAATGGGCGCTCCTTGTGTCTCGATTGCCCTCGAAGAGCTGAGGACCCTTGGCGTGCATACCTACATCCGCGTCGGAACCGCTGGGGGGTTACAAACGCATTTAAACATGGGCGACGGCGTCATCGCGATCGGCGCGATCCGCGAAGATGGCACGATGAGCGATTATCTTCCGAAAGCCTATCCCGCGGTGGGCCATTTTGAGGTGATCAAAGCTCTTAACGAAGCGGCCGCCGCCGCTCATCACCCCCATCACACGGGTATCGTTCTATCGACGGACGCTTACTACGCCCGCTTCTTCAATAGAACGGAGCTCGCGGACAAAAACGAACGTTACGTCCGCGCGCACGCGCTGTGCGTGGAGATGGAAGTCTCTTGCCTGTACGTCTTAGCCTCTATTTACGACCTTCGAGCCGGGGCGATCGTCACGGTGCGCGAGGTCATCGACGCGCAATCGGAGTATCGCGATCAGGCGGGGACTGCCTTCGAAGAAGGGCTGGAACGTTCGATTCTCACCAGTATCGAAGCGATTCGTTTGCTTATTCGCAAGGACCATTCCTGAGCTTAAGCGGGTCTTCCCCGTCGGATTGGAATACCAACGAATCCGATTCGATGATGATAATGTGTGGTGAATTTTCGTCATAATCTCTTGCTTACTGAGATATACAAACCAATATTCTAAGGAGGATGGATGGAATGAAAAAAGTATTGCTGATCTCGTTGTTACTTGTGGTGGCGGTGGTTGGTTTAGCGCAGTTCAAAGTTGCGATTTTGATCAACGGAACCCTGGGAGACAAATCATTCTTCGATTCGGCGGCCCGTGGGGCTCAATTGATCAACAAAGAATTAGGTATCACCGTACGGCTGATCGAAATGGGATACAACCCTGTCGAATGGGAACCCACTCTCGAAGACATTTCCGACTCGGGCGATTACGAGTTGGTCATCGTTGGCACGTGGCAGATGGTGGACGTTTTAGCGCGCGTAGCGCCGATGTACCCGGATGTCAAGTACATCATCTTCGATACGGACATGGACTTTTCCACCGGAAAGCTGAAAAACGTAAACTCGATTACCTACAAACAAAACGAAGGCTCCTTCCTGGCCGGCGCATTAGCGGCGCTTGTTTCCAAATCGACTCTCTTGGGCAATAACCTCCCGGATAAGAAAGTAATCGGTTTACTCGGCGGTATGGATATTCCGGTTATCAACGATTTCTTGATCGGCTACATCGAAGGCGCGCTCTATATTGACAAGAGCATGAAAGTGGCGTTATCTTATGTAGGGTCCTGGAACGACCCCGCGAAAGGCAAGGAGTTTACCCTTTCTATGTACAGACAGTCTGCGGATGTTGTTTTTGCGGTCGCCGGGGAGACGGGTAACGGCGTTCTGGAAGCGGCCAAAGAAGCCAAACGGTGGGGCATCGGCGTCGACTCCGATATGCAACTCATCTACGAAGCCAAAGATAGTGAGATAGTAAAGCATACCCTGACTTCGATGTTGAAGAATGTCGATTACTCTCTGTTAAGGGCCGTAAGACTGTATAAAGAGGGAAAATTAGTCTTTGGGAAAAACGACGAACTGGGATTGAAAGAAGGGGCCGTGGGATTGGCGAAAAACCAATACTATGAAGCCCTGCTAGCCTTGGATCCCACGATGAAAGCGAAGCTTGAACAGATCGAAAAAGACATCATCGACGGAAAGCTCGTTGTCGGGACCGCTTTCGGTATGAGCAATGCCGACCTTGACAAAATCAGAAACTCTGTAAAACCGTAAGCCAAACGATAAGCGAACAACTGTAAAAGCCGGTTTATCCGGCTTTTATACTTCTCAGGAGCTCGAATTGGAGGGGTTGTTTTGGAAGAGAAGCTTTCTGAAACATGCGGGTCGATATTGGAAATGCGAGATATCTGGAAAGTCTATCCCAACGGCGTCATTGCCAACGCTAATGTGGACATAAACGTTAAAAAAGGCGAAATCCACGCTTTGCTGGGAGAAAACGGAGCGGGTAAAACCACTCTGATGAAGATACTGTTCGGTTTCGAACACCCCAGTTCGGGAAGAATCCTTTATGACGGAAAAGAAGTCACGATCACTTCCCCGCACAAAGCCATCGCGATGGGAATCGGGATGGTTCATCAGCATTTTATGCTGGTTCCTTCACTTACCGTTGCGGAAAATGTACTGTTGGGAATGGAACCGAAAAAAGGGTTTTCGGTGGATCTGGCGAAAGCCTTTGAAATCGTTCGGCAAGCGAGCAGCCAATATGGATTGCTCGTTCCGGTCGAGAAGAAGATCGAAGACATCTCGGTCGGAATGAGGCAGCGGGTAGAAATCATCAAAACGCTGGTTCGCGGCGCTAACTTAGTTATCCTGGACGAACCGACTGCCGTGTTGACACCTCAAGAGACCGTTGAGCTTTTTAAAGCCCTCCGTATCCTCGTCGATCGGGGAAAAACGGTTATTTTCATTACGCATAAACTGAATGAAGTGAAGCAAATAGCAGACCGGATAACGGTACTTAGAAAAGGCCACGTGGTCGGAACCGCCGATGTCAAGAATGTTACCCAGGTAGAAATGTCTCGTATGATGGTTGGAAGAGACGTGGAGATGACCATCGATAAAACGCCGGCGATCTTGGGCCCCGAACTGCTTAAAGTAGAAAACCTGCAGTACATTCGAGAAGACAAAATAGCCGTATTGAACGGGATATCCTTTTCGGTCCACGCCGGCGAGATATTGGGGATCGCGGGAGTGGAGGGAAACGGCCAGACAGAGCTGGTTCAAATCGTGACCGGACTTCTCTCCCCCTCGAAGGGGGAGATCACTGTTCGAGAAAAAGTGATGACCAAGTTAACCCCTAAAACCGCTCGTAAGAACGGAATGAGCCACATCCCTTCGGATAGAATGGTCCGAGGAGTCGCGTTAGGTTCAACGGTAGAAGAGAACGTGATATCGGACCGGTATTACAAAAAACCTTTCAGCGCTTACGGGGTTCAATCTCCAAGGAAGATCTCCCGATTTACGAAAGCGTTGATCGATCAATTCGATATCCGCGTGGATTCTTCTAAGAGAACCGTGAAAATGCTTTCCGGAGGGAATATCCAAAAAGTGGTCGTGGCAAGGGAGTTTACGGCTGAGGCAAAGATCATCATCGCTGACCAGCCGACCCGGGGGATCGATGTCGGGAGCAAAGCCACGATCTACGAGTTGATCGAT
>CAZMHO010000055.1:12073-13679 GCA_964566085.1 uncultured Thermotogaceae bacterium
TTCCGATTTTATTCGACGCCAACTTGTCGATGAGCGGGATAAATCGGTTGGGGTTTTGCTGATATCGGCTGATCTCACTGAGCTGATAGAGGTTTCAGATCGCATCATCGTTTTGTATCGTGGCGAGGTGGTCGCGCATTTTACTTCCGTAGAAGGGCTCACGGAAGAAATTCTGGGTGAGTATATGCTGGGGATCAAGAGAATGTCCGAGGACGCTCTCGAACACTTTTCTTCGAAAAAAACACGACAAACAGAGGTGGCTCAGCGATGAAAGCGAAATTTCGAAAAGGAAGTGGGCTTCTTCCAAGGAAGCGGGCTTCTTCCTACGATACCTTTCAACTCTATCGAACGGGAATAGCGATCGGAATTGCCCTTCTTCTCGGCTACATCATCATCTTTTTCAGCAAATTCCCTTCGGATGCCGCTTCTCTGTGGGAAGGCGTTCGAGCGGGTTTCGACAAGGCGAACGAAGCCTTCAAGTGGTTTTTGCTGGGGCCGATCTTGCGATGGCGCGGCAGCGAGATGCTGTTCAATGAACGGGGCGCCATCCAGTGGTTGAATGAATCGGTTCCGATCATTATCACCGGATTGGCGGTGTCCATCGTCTTCTCCGCGAAGGCGTTCAAAATCGGGGCGGAAGGGGAGCTGTTCCTGGGCGCTGGCGCGGCGACTTTTGTGGCCGTTTACTTCCCGCCGATACCGATCGTGCATCCGATCGTCGTGATCCTTACCGCGATGGTAACCGGCGCGCTATGGGCAGTCGTCCCCGCGATAATGAAGGCGCAACTCAAAGCTTCGGAATTGGTCTCCTCGCTCATGATGAACTATGTCGCTCTGTATATGGGTTTATTCCTGATCAAAACCTTCATCCGCGACACGAAGGCGGGATCGTTGGTATCGCTTCCTTTCGCGGCGACCGCGCAATTGCCCTTCATCAATGAACGGTATCGTTTACATATCGGTATCATTATCGCGGTTATCGCTGCGGTCATTATCTGGTGGATCCTGCGCCGAACGACGTGGGGATACCAGGTTCGGCTGATCGGGGATAACATTAATTTTGCCCAATACTCCGGCATCGCGACCCAAAGCGTTGTCTTTCAGGTTCAGGTGGCCAGCGGCGCGGTAGCCGGCATGGCGGGCACTTTGGAAATGATCGGCTACTACGATCGCTTCCTCTGGCTGTTTTCTCCGGGATATGGATGGGATGGGATTATCATCGCCACCCTTGCCCGAAACAACCCGCTTTTCGTACTGGTCGCCGCGCTCTTCTTCTCGTATATACGCGTAGGAGCGAAGATTATGTGCAGAAATACCGAGATCGCCCCGGAGATCGTGTCGATACTACAGGCGGCGATCATTCTTCTCGTTACCGCCGAAGCCTTCTTGTCCGGTTTGAAACAACGTTCGATCGAAAAGCGGGCTCGGAAGGTGGAAGACGCCCTCGCGGCTGGGGAGGCGAAGTTATGAGCGATACCTTGCTGGGGATTTTTTCTTGGGACTTCATCGGTTCGGTGATCCGTGTCACAACACCGATTCTGCTGGCAGCGATGGGCGCCCTGGTGGCCAACCTGAGCATGGGCCACAAGCAGATCGTGGAGTTGTG
>CAZMHO010000056.1:0-2648 GCA_964566085.1 uncultured Thermotogaceae bacterium
CTTGCGAAAGCATCATCCGCGTAGCCCCTACGTCGTTCGTCATGCGGGCCATGATATCTCCAACCTTGATCCGATCGTAAAAAGAAGGGGAAAGAGAGAGCAATTTAGAAAACAAACGGTTCCTCAAGAACTCCTCGAACAATCGCGAAGAGCCGACGATAAACCAGCGCCAAAAAAAGCGCGCGAAGAAAATCCCGACGGATATCAGCAGAATTACTTGTATGGAAGACGCAACGAGCGCCATATTTCCAGCGGAGGATTCGAGGCTATCGACCATAGTCTGTATATATCTTGGGATGTATATTTGTAGGACATCGACCAAGAGAAGGATACCGATCCCGATCAGATACCGATGCCAATGCTTCTGTAAAAAACTGCCGATGAGCTTTTCACTTGTTTGTCCCATTGATTTGCCACTTCCCGGCATCTGGACGCTCCCTCAAATTACGAAAATCTCTTTTAGGCCTGTATTATAGCACTTCCCCCGAAAAAAAGAAACGGTAACCGAAGGAATGCGCGGATGGGCGTCACCGGTTCTACAGAGCTTTAAAAAATTCGTTCATATAGCTCGCCCAATATTGGCGGAAGAACAACAGCATCGGGATCGCCAGCAAGACGCCTACGATTCCGAAATAAGAACCGCATAAGAACATCGAGAGGATGATCGCGAACCAGTTGATTTTCATACGGGTGCCTTGAATTTTGGGAGACAGTAGCCAGCTTTCCAGTTGATTGACGATGATAAGAACGATCAACGCTTTGATCGCTCCGGATATGCCCGCGTTCGTGAAGCCTAACAAGAGGGCGGGAACTCCCGCGACGAAAACGCCTAAAAACGGAACAAAGTTCGTGATTCCCGAAAGAAATCCTAAAAAAAGGGCATACGGTATTTGAACGAAAAACATGCCAAGTCCGACTAAGAAGCCGATAATACCCGCTAATATGACTTGTCCCGTAATAAAGTGGCGCACGTCTTTATAGAGGGCGCTTAAAAAATCCAAAGACCGTGGAAAGGTAGACTTCGGGAAGAATCGCCACAAATTCTTCTTGAGCATCGGCAAAAGTGTTGTGAAATAGCTCGCGGTCACAATGAACAGCACGATCGCGGTCATCCCGTTCGGAATATGCTGTATAACCGTATTGAGGATGTTGACGCCGAACTCCGAGAACCGGGACACAAATTGGCCGGTAAGGTCTTCTACAATATCGACCGCTTTTTGGTCAATCGGAGCCCCGTTGGAAAAAAGCGGTTGTAAATTCAGATTTTGCGCCGCTTTTTGGATCATCGGAAATATCTTTTTCCCTTCATCGATTAAAATCGGAAAGACGGAATAGAAGGCGTAAGCGATCAGCGAGAACAATCCGATCGCGGAAATGATCGTGCCGAAACGATAAGAAACGCCTTTGATCTTCGATAAAAAGCGCGCCGGGACTTCTATAATCAGCGAAAGATACCATCCAAAAACAAGGGCTCCCATAATCGTGGGCGCCATTTTGAAGAAGTACAGGAAGATCAGGAAAAAGATTAAAATTACCCACATGGCGGGATCTACTTTTTTAGTCAGATTGTTCATACACCCTCCGCACTTCCTGGATATCGCTCCAAGTTAAAGCTTTCGGCGACCCAGGCGCTTTTGATGCGTTTCTTAACAGGTAGCTGGGATGGAACATCGGGAATATGCGGATCCCTCCTTCCCACTGTTGGTACTTCCCGCGCATCTCCGTCATCTTTATCTCCCTTCCTTGCAGGAAAAACGAGAGAGAAGAGGCGCCCAAAGTAACGATCAGTTTCGGTTGAACGACCTGCAACTGAGCCATCAGATAAGGGGCGCAAGCCTTCATCTCTTCCATTGTCGGCGTTCGGTTGTCCGGCGGTCGGCACTTGATGATGTTACCGATAAAGACATCCTCTCTTTCGATATCCACCGCTTTTAAAATCGTAGTGAAGAGTTTCCCGGCCGCGCCTACGAACGGTCGCCCAGAAAGGTCTTCCTCTCTTCCGGGCGCTTCTCCCACGAATAGGATACGCGCGTCAAGCTTTCCTTCTCCGGGAACCGTATGCGTCCTGTTTTCGCATAACCCGCAACGGGTACAAGCCGTGATATGATCGTTTATTTCTCTGATAAGGCTTTCTTTAGTCACACCTATCGACCCTTTCGTAGGGATGGAAGAGTCCCGATGACAGGGGGCGCTTCTCATCCTTTTTTGCTTAAAACCGGTAACATCGCGTAAATAGGCGTTGCTCGCGATATCTTCCGCCGACCGTTCTTTCGTCGATGCCTTCTACCCCCATAGGGGAGGACCCGTCAATAACCCCCAGCGCTCCTCTGCCTCGTTCCGTTTGAGCGACGATTGTCTGAAGCGGGTTGGCGGTCTCCGTAAAGATACAACAGACTTCCTGCGTCTGCTTCAATCTATTTAAGATATTGGTCGGAATAGTTTTTCTTATCAATAAGACGAAAATGTGGCCAGCCACGATTCGATCCGATTTCGACCATTCGTTACGCGTTCTCACGCGCCCCGCGAACTCATTCGGCGTCGTTTCCTTCGGTACGCATCAAACAACGGCCGAAGCCTCAGTGAAAGCTAACCCAAATTTGCTTCTGGGAACTGAAGAAATGGCTAAATCGGCAATAGCCTCGAGCGTT
>CAZMHO010000056.1:2658-13565 GCA_964566085.1 uncultured Thermotogaceae bacterium
AATGTGGTTAGCCACGATTCGATGCGATTACAACCATTCGTTCCGCGTCCTCACCCGCGCCGTGAACTCATTCGGCGTCGTTTCCTTCGGTACGTATCAAACAAGGGCCAGAAGCCTCAGTGAAAGCTAACCCAAATTCGATTCCGGGAACAGAAGAAACGGCTAATTCGGCAATCGCCTCGAGCGTTATAAGGTAACCACCTCAATCCCTTATTTCTATTCCTTGGAGGGTCTTGACGATGAAACTCGCGACATCGATTCCTTTCGTCCCTCTCCCAAAACCAGCGTCCATTCCCGCTTGAACCGCGATCTCATTTTTGATTTGCGTCCCTCCGGCGATCAACAGCAACCGATCCCGCACGCCTTTTTCGATACAGAGTTGATGAATCTTTCGCATCTCTTCAATATGGACGTCGTTATGGGTAATAATCATGCTGCAGAGAATCGCTTGAGAATTCGTTTCTATCGCGGCATCGATCATTTTTTCGACCGGTACGCTGGTTCCCAGATAGGTATACTTGATCCCGAATTTTTCTACCCCCCCGTGTTTGATGTCCAAAATTTCCCTGATTCCAACGGAGTGCTCGTCATTGCCGACTGTCCCGGCTACGACGCGTATCGGGCGATCATGCGCGAACCGTGTAACCTCTTCTTCGGAAAGCGTTACCGTTTTTTCCGGGAGGCGCAATGCGTTTCGATCGACAAAGAAAGGGACGCGCGCTTTAATTTCGACGTAGGTCGCTTCGGCTGGATGAAGGACTGTTTTGGAGATGATGGTGGGTTCTTCCAACCCTAATCGGTTCGCGATTTCTAAAGCCGCCGCTTCCGCGATATCGGGATTATCCGGGATCGTAATATCGAGTTGGATGACGCCGTCGTTTTTCCACTCGACCTCGGGTTTAAGAAACCCTTGTTCTTCGCTTTCGCGAACGGTTGCCCGACGAACGTCCACATTATCGGTTTCATCCAATTCGTCCACGAACTGGATCTTTTCCGGGTGATCCAACGTACAACCCCCGATTGGATCGCACGCTTTCTTCACGCCTTGAGGAAGCGCGTTATAACCGTAATGATGGCAGACTGGAGCATAATAGTCTTCTTCACGCGGCACGACGGTCCCGGCACCCAATTCGCCGTCCTTTTTACGGACGATGCCATCTCCGTTTCTTTCTGGGAAATAGCCAGAATCGACGAAAAATCCTTTTTCTACGGCTTCGAAATAACCGCCGTTATCAAGGATATCTTCCATATACAGGATCGCTCGGATCTTTAAGTCTCGCGTTTCATCTTTCAAAGCTTCCGTCTTGGGACCGACGTATTTTTTCATCCCGTCCATCGCGATTAGGGTATGTTTGGCCGTCTCCACTCCACGAATCGAATTGATATGCCAAGGGACGTTCCGCCCTTCGTCGGGAGTGATGGTAGATTGAATATCCGCTTGAGTGAGGCGGCTGAGAACGGCGTCCAATACATGGATACGCGTCGCGTCGAATAAGTCGGACTCGATATAGCGGGTATTCATCTGCGCGCGGAATCGAAACTCTTTAAACAGTTCCCGGATCGTCAACGCGTAGACGAAATTGAGTCTGAAAGAAGGAGAGGGAGAAGTCATCGGGGGCACGGTCGATAGGGAGATCAGCGATTTGCTCATTCCGACACGCACGGAAAAAGCGCTGTTGATCGCATGCTGGACCAGCAGTTCCGGCATCACTTTCCAAGCGACTTTCGAAGACGCATTCGCGTTGTGCGCGCCATCGATCTGTAAAATATCGGCGCTGGCCATCAGGGTTTTTGCAACCGCAGCGTCCACAAAAGACCGGATCGGGTTGATGCCACGATACAAGATATTGTATTGAGGATCCTGATGCGCCCCATTCACGCCTTCTTCCGCAAACAGGACCGCCACTTCGGGTCCCGCAATACCGGAAACGTAGGAATGGAAGTTGATCGGCCTTCCGACCTCCTCTTCTATTAAATCTAACGCTTTTCGTGTCGCTCGGACTTCTTTTCGTGTGATCGGAACTCCTCCCGTTCCTTCGGGAGTCCCTTCTATTAAACCGTCGAAATGAGATTGACCCAAGGTTCGAATGACCATGATATGATCCGCGCCATGCCAAGCGGCCATTCTCATTCGACGGATATCATCTTCAAATCGTCCAGAGGCGATCTCTGCGGTAATGATTTCCTGAGGTTGCGGATCGATACGATCGAAGTAACGGCTGGCAGGCAAAGGAACTGATTGGTTTAAAGGTTTCGATATCTCTTCATACCGATAACTCCCTTCCTGATTTCCGCTGGGGTGCGCTTCGCGCCAATGCCATCCTTTTCGTTTCGGGCGGTAATGCGCTAAACCCGTTAAGATGTCGTCTACATCCAATTTTTTCGTCGAATCCAGACTCATCCGATGTTCACTCCTTTGAGAAGTTTCTCGGCGACTTCCCAATGTTTGCCTTCCGCCATATCGATACCGATCGAGAGATAGTCCCGCTTCAACTCCGCGGACACCTGTAAAACGACGTGACCGGCGCCCCTCCCCAACAACCCTCTTTCAAAGCACTTGTCGACGAACCCTTTCGCCACTAAAGAATTGAATCCCATTCTTAAGAGAACGGAACGTTCGATTGAAGGGGTCGTGTTTTCGTAAGCTAACTTTACGAGCGGATCCACGATCTTTTCGGATAATTCCCAAAACCTTTGGTTCAGTTCTTCATCGCTCAACCGTGACAACTCCAGCTTTCGCTTTTCAAATTGATCGGTTTTCAAGTTTTCCTCCTTTTGATTTCGGTGTTTTTCCGAAGACAGGAACGGGTGTTCGCAACTTCGAATCCGACTTCGTCATCTTGAGAGGAGCCTGATTGTGAAACAACCGCATGATAAATGCCATCAGGATTCTTCGTCGAAGGTTCGGGCCTGTGATCCTTTCTATTCGGACTATGGGCTATTATACCTGATTAAATATTTAAGTCAAGAAGAGCATTTGACCGTGTTCTTTTAACCAATTTTTACTGACGTGAAAATCCGGAATAGTGTGCGCGACCAACGCCCAAAACGTTTTCGAGTGATTGGGGACCTGTAAATGACAAAGTTCGTGAACGATGACATACTCCATAACGGTATCGGGAGCCATGATCAGTCTCCAATTCAGATTGATGTTCCTTTTTGATGAGCAGCTCCCCCAACGGGAACGCTGGTCTTTGATTCTCACCCTATCGGGATATAGCGATGTTTTCTCTCCCCATTCCATCACTTTTGCCGGTATCACTCGCCGGGCTTCGTTTTCAAGCCAGTTTCTGATCACTTTCTTCAGATCGGCTTCGGTCATTTTTCCTTTCAAATACGGGTGAATCGAAACGTCTAAAGAAGCCGTCTTCGCTGAAATGGAGACGTTTCCGACCCGATTGTTCGACAAGACGTTCACCGGCAACAGGTTGCCGCGGTATAGAATGCGTTCGGATAGTGGCATCTGTTCTCTCCCCATTCAAATTGCCTTATTATATCCGACTTCCGTAAAAATAAAGATATCCCGTTTGTGCTATAATTTCCAAAATTCGGATGGATGCGAGTAAGGAACGTGATTTATGAAGATCATACAGAACAACAAACAGGCGTATCGCGAATACTTTATCTTGGAGAAGAAGGAAGCGGGTATATCTTTGCTCGGAACGGAAGTGAAATCTTTACGCGAAGGCCGTCTCAACCTTGACGAGGCATTTTGTAAATTTAAAGGGCATGAGCTGTTTCTCGTCGAAGCCCAAATCGGCGCCTATTCTCATGCGACCTTTTTCAATCACGATCCCGAGCGGGATAGGAAGCTTCTCCTGAGCAAACGGGAGTTGCGGCAATGGAAAGCGAAAGTGATGGAAAAAGGCTTTACCATCGTCCCGCTAAAACTATACTTCAACGATCACAATCTCGTAAAGGTAGAGATCGCCCTGGTGAAAGGAAAACACTTGTTCGATAAGAGAGAGGATTTGAAGAAAAAAGCGATTCAGAGAGAGCTCGAACGATCGCAGAAATGGAAATGAGGGAGGAAACTGAGATGTCGCTTAAAGAACAGATTTTCAACGATTTGAAGTCCGCGATGAAGGAAAAGGACGAGGTGCGTGTCAGGACCCTACGCATGGTCGTAACCGCTATCCAATACTATCTGGTGGACCATGAGACACTTTCCGACGAGGAAATGACGCTTATCCTCGCGAAAGAGCTAAAAACCCGCGAAGAGTCGATGGAGGATTACCGTAAGGCTAACCGAGGAGACTTGGTTTCGATAGAGAAGGCCGATATCGACGTCATCAAGTCCTACTTGCCGAAACCCATGTCGAAAGAAGAAATCCTTACTTTGATCGAACGAGCCATCCAAGAGGTGAACGCCCATTCGGCGCAGGATCTCGGGAAGGTCATGGCGAGAGTGTCGCCGTTAACCAAAGGGAAGGCCGACGGCAAGTTCGTGAACGCTTTAGTTCGAGAAGCGCTTAGCCAATTATCTTAAGCGAATAGGAGAATCTGATGCATGTCGACGCAATCATTGCCGAAATCGGTTCGACAACGACGCTTATATCCGCTGTAGACGGCATTAATACGAAAACCCCTCGTTTCCTCGGACAAGGGGAGCATTACACGACGGTGCAAGAGGGAGATGTTACCCTCGGGATCGATAAGGCGCTGAAGCTTCTGGAGCAGAAGCTCGGCAGTCCTCTGGATTGGGATATTTTCTTGGCGTCGAGCAGCGCGGCAGGAGGGTTGCGGGTCACGGTGCACGGCCTTGTCTACGATATGACTGTCAAAGCGGCAAAAGAAGCGGCTTTAGGCGCGGGCGCCATCATCAAGCACATTACGGCCGGCAAAGTATCCTCCTCGGACTTAGAGAAGACCCGTTCGGTAAACCCCAATATGGTTTTAATCGCTGGCGGAGTCGATCACGGTGAAACCGATACCGTGCTGCATAACGCGCGGTTGTTTGCGGAGAGCGCTATAAACTGCCCCTATGTGTATGCGGGGAACGCCGCAGTAGCCGACCGGGTGAGGGAAATATTGGAGAGAGGCGGGAAGAAAACGACGCTAACGGAGAACGTCTATCCCAAGGTGGACGAACTAAATGTAGAACCCGTTCGAAAGGTTCTTCAGGACCTTTTCTCAAAGCATATCATCCACGCCCGTGGAATGGAAAAGATAGAGGGAATCGTCAAATATCCCATCCTCCCGACACCTGCCGCCGTGATGTTGACCTCGCAGCTCTTAGCGCGACGGTTCGGTGATGTTCTATGTGTCGATATCGGGGGCGCCACGACCGATATCGATTCTGTGACCTACGGAAATCCGGAGTTGGCGGAGTACGCCTCTACACCCGAACCTTACGCTAAAAGGACGGTTGAAGGAGATCTCGGCATCTACGTCAACGCCTCTCACGTCGCTTCGTTAATCGGCCCAGAGATCGAACGTCACCACCCAAATTTCAAAGACCTCTTGAGACAGTTGACGCCTTATCCCCAAAAAGAAGAGATGGAAACCTTCGCGGCATATCTGGCCACGTATTGTTTTACGAACGCTATGCGAAGGCATGCCGGAAGGTTAAAATACTACTACGGGCCGCTTGGAAGAAAGAAGACCATAGAAGGTCGGGATTTGACCTACGTGAAAGCGGTTTTTGGAACCGGCGGCATTTTAAGCCGCTCTCGTTTTTCTTCGCAAATTCTCAACTCGATACGCTCGCTGACCAAGCAGTATCCGAACGAATTGCTGCCATCCGCCGGCGTCAAGGTTTATCGCGATCGCGAATACCTCTTCGCGCCGATCGGCGTATTATCCACTGTGGACGAAGAAAGCGCCGAAACGCTGCTTCGGGCTTCGATTGAGGAACTCGATTGATTGATCTGTCTTCTGCGCGCTTTATCGCCGTCGATACCGAGACGACTGGTTTGGAACCCCGAAAGGGCGCCCGATTAACGGAAATCGCGGCCGTAACCGTTCTCTCCGGCAAGCTCTTGGAAAATGAAGTTTTCCAGGAACTGATAGATCCCGGATGTGCCATTCCAAAAGCCATCGCAAAGATGACCGGAATCACAAACGATATGGTAACAGGAAAGCCGAACGCGAAAGAGGTTCTTGAGCAGTTTATCGGTTGGATTCATCCGGAAGCGTTTTTAGTCTTTCAAAACGCTTCTTTCGATCTTTCGTTTTTAGATTTTTTTGCGGAACAGAACCGTCTGTGTCTAATAAAGAACGCGTATTTGGACACGATGGAGCTATACCGGTCCTTATACGATGGTAGGAGCGGGCTTGACGCGATACTGAGCCGACTCGGGATAACGCTTCCCTATGAGATGCGGCATCGCGCTTTGGGGGATGCTCTCGGCACGGCGCTCGCGTTTGCCCGGTTAGCCGAAGAGATAGGCCCGGAGCGTTTGACGCGCTACGTTCATAACCGGAGTGATCGGAAAAACCGTCTATGGCTTCGGTGAAAAGAACCCTTCTTTTTCCGGATCATTTCCCACGGAAATTTGTTTTCAGAGCCGCGTTATGCTATAATTTAACTAAATATTCTTTTGTTCTTTCGAGGTGGTTGCCTCGTTTCTGTGGGGGGGGAAAACGAAATGCAACTTGACCAGATAAGGCTTGCCGGTTTCAAGTCTTTCGCAAAGCCGGTCACTTTAACGCTTTCTCAAGGGATAACCGCAGTCGTCGGGCCGAACGGTTCGGGAAAGTCGAACATTGTGGATGCCATCTTATGGGTCTTCGGAGAACCTTCTCTCAAAACAATACGCGCAAATGAGAAAACAGATATCATCTTTTCGGGAAGCGATCACCAGGTTGCCGCTTCATTCGCGGACGTCACGCTTTGTTTCCGCGCCAATGACAAGTCCTTTGATGTGTCGAGACACCTGACGCGAGAAGGAAAAAACGATTACTTCGTCAACGAAGAAAAGGCGCGACGGAAGGACATTTTAGACCTTTTCGAAGGGACAGGCGCCGGGAAAGAGCTATACTCCATCGTCAGCCAGGGAAGGGTAGATAAAATCCTCAACAGTTCCACTGAGGAAATCCGTCTCCTGATAGAAGAGGCCGCCGGGATAGCGGTTTACAAAAAAAAGAAAAAAGAAACGATCACGAAAATCCTGAGTACCGAAGACAATCTCAATCGAATCGGCGATATCCTGGCAGAGCTCGATAAACAACGAAAGTCTTTGTACTTGAAAGCGAAACGAGCCGAAAAGTTCCAAGAATACTCGGCCTTATTAAAAACGATACAGAAAGAATATTTTACTCATTTGTCTTACAAACTTAAAGATCAGAAGCGGGAGTGCGAAACCGAGACCTTTCGTCTCCAGGAGGCGTTGAAGGACCTCCAGAAAGAAATCTTACAGACGGAGTCGCAATGGTATGAGATCAAAGAGGAGTTCTCTTCTTCGAATCAGGAGATGGAGAGCTTTACGTCCGTTCTTGAGCAATACAAAGAACGCCAAAACCACCTTCAGGATTTACGCAATCTGTACGGTTCCCAGCAGTCGGAGAAAGAAGGTCAATATGTCGAGTGTTCGACGCGATTGGACGCCATCGACAAAGAAAACGCGAAGATGACCCACCGGAAAGAAGAGCTGGAGATGATATTCGATTCTGTGATGAGCACTCTCGAATCGGTCAGCCAAGAATTGCAGACTCTTGAAAACGAAAAAGCGTCTTTGTCGAATCGATACACCGAGGAAGAAAAAGAGATTTTGGAGATGCAGCAGCGGCTTACCCAGCAAGATAAAACGATCGGCAAGTTGGAGAACGAGTTGCTTCGGTTGGAAGAAACCATCGAAGATCATACGAAACGCCTCGTCGTGATCAAGAACCAAATAGAGTCCAAAACAGAACGCTTGGAAGGACATCAAAGCGAGTTGGACGAGCTCGTTCAGTCGATCTCCGAAAGTTCGGAAAAAGAAACAAAGCTCGTTTCCGAATTGAACCGGCTTAAGCAAGATTCTGCGGCCATCGAGGAGAAGATTCACGCGATCGAAACAGAAAAATATGAGATGATCCAAAGAATCAAACATCTTGAAATGGAAAAGAATTTACTGGAGAAACAGATTCGTGAGTTCTCCGGATATACCCGACCGGTTAAGGCTTTGTTCCAGAGAAAGGAAACCGATATCGGATTCCGCAACATGATCGATGTCGTTGCGAATCTCCTTGAAGTAACCCGCGAATATGAGAAAGCCTTCGAAGTCCTCTTGATGGGAAAATCTCAAAACATCGTCACGCTCGATACGCTGACTGCCAAGTACGCGGTAGAAGTCTTGAAAACGAACGGTTGGGGCCGAGCGACGTTTCTTCCGATCGACGTGCTGGAGTTCAAACCCGTCGTGCAAAGTCCAAAACTATTGAAAGAATCGGGTGTGATCGGGTATGCGGCGGAGTTGGTCACGATCGACAAAGACTTCTCGAAACTTCCGTTGTATCTGTTCAAGGACACCTTGATCGTACAAACGCTGGACGACGGTTTAAGGCTTAAAAAACAATACAACATGAAGAACCAAATCGTTTCTTTGGACGGCCAGTTTATCGCCTCCTCCGGAGCGATCACGGGAGGGAGCCTTGATCTGGAACCTTCTACGTCGCTTTTAGTCAGAAATAGAAAAATTCACGAGATGCAAGAGGAATTGGACTCCTTGAACGGTTCTCTGCAAAAGATTGAAAAAGAGGAAAAGGCTAACCTCAAGCAAAAACACGAATTGAGCTCCCTTCGCACCGTCTTGGAGTCTGAACTGAACGACCTGATGCTAAAAAACTCATCCATCCGCCGAACGGTGGAAGAGATCAATCACGCTGTCGCCGAACTCTCAAAAGAGATCGGCGAACTCCATAAACTGAGAATCGATTACGAAGCCAAGATTGCCGGAGCCGACGCCAGGAAGGGAAAGGTCCTGGAAGAGATCGGATCCGGAAAAGCCTCTTTAACGGCCTTACAAAGTACGCTCGATAATTCCGGCCAAGTATTGAAGGAAAAGAAGCAGGCGATGCAGCAGCTTCAGGAACGGTTGAACGAAGTGAAGCTGGAATTCAACTCCGGCAAAGAACGGCAAAAACAGTATCGGTCTGAGATTAGCGATATCGAAACTCGGACGAACGAAAACGTGGAAAAACGGGACGAGTACAAACACCAGCTCCATGCCCTCCAAGGCGAGATCGAAACGTTGAAGGATAAAACCGGGCAGATGGACGTCGAATTGGACAGCGTCAACAAAGAGACAGCCGGGTTGTTCGAAAGCATGAAATATCAGCAGGAAGAGCGCGGGCAAAAGATGAAAAAGATGGAGGAGCTCGAAAAACACCTCAAGACGCTTAAGGAAGAGCGGGAAAGCGCCAGAGACAGAATCCACAAACAAGAACTGGTCGCCCAGGAGGTAGAACACGGATACCGTCATCTCTACGAAAAGATGAGCCAGGCCGGTCTTGCCATCGAAGAAGAAGCGGATCCGGAAGAGCCGAAAGAGAAGAAGGACGCCGCTTCTTTCGAACGGATTCGTTTTTCTGAAGAGGAGGAAGAAAGTAAAGCCGCGCAATTGACAGATTTAGAACAAAAAATCAAATACTTAGGCGCCGTCGACTTGCAGGCGATCGATGAGTACCGGGACTGCGATACGCGGTTCATCGATTTGGACGTTCAAAAGAAAGACTTGGAAAGCGCTAAGGCTTCTCTGAATGAAGTCTTGGAAAAGACGGACAAAGAAGCCAAAGAAATCTTCCTGAAAACATTCGACGCCATCAACAAAAACTTCGACGAAATGATCCAAACGTTGTTTGGCGGCGGTAGCGGGGAGTTGAGGCTGATGCCCGGAGCCGATATCCTGGAAACTGGGGTCGAAATCTCGGTGAAACGCCCTGGAAAGAAGCATCAAAAGCTTTATTTGCTCTCAGGGGGAGAGAAGTCTCTCGTCGGAATCGCCTTGGTCTTTTCCATGCTGCGCATCAACCCCAGTCCCTTCTATATACTGGATGAAGTGGATGCGGCTTTAGACGATTATAACGCCGAACGGTTAAAAAACCTCATCGAAAAAAACAAGGATATGGCTCAGTTTATCGTGATTACGCATAACAAACTGATGATGGAAGGCGCCGACATTCTGTACGGGATCACGCAATCGATGGGCATCTCGATGGCTATGGCCGTAGAGATGGAAAAATACGCCGTTTCATGAACCGGATCGAAGAAGAAAACGCCGAAATATTGGAGTACCGGGTTGACCCCAGCCAGAATGGAGAACGCCTGGACTGTTTCGTGACAGAGAAAACGCCGGATTGGGTTTCGCGAACGATGGCCCAGAATGCGATCGACCGGGGAAAGATAACCGTGAACGGTCTCGTAAGAAAGTCTTCCTACCGTTTGAAGGTCCATGAAATCGTTCTGTTGGAGATTCCGGCGCCTCCGGTTATGGATGTTCTTCCGGAAAACATACCTTTGTCGATCCTCCACGAAGAGCAGGACTTCCTCGTGATCAATAAACCACCCAAGATGATGGTGCATCCTCTTCCCACGATCCCCAACGGAACCTTGGTCAACGCGCTGCTCTATCATTTTGGGAGTCTGCCTCAAATACCGGGCGCTCTGAACCGGCCCGGAATCGTCCATCGTTTAGACAAAGAGACCTCGGGCGTACTGGTCGTCGCTAAAACGATGATCGGGCTCCAATCATTATGCGCGCAGTTTCGGGATAGAAAAAACATAAAGGAATACTTCGCTCTCTTGCACGGAACTCTTCCGCAGAAACGCGGTACGATACATTTAGCCTTAGGCAGGCATCCAAAGAGCCGATTGAAGATGCAGGTTGATCCTTCCGGAAAGGAAGCGACCACCGATTACCGAATCCTCAGCGAATTTCAGAACCGGGTATCTCTGGCGCGTATCCAAATAAAAACAGGGCGAACCC
>CAZMHO010000057.1:0-13550 GCA_964566085.1 uncultured Thermotogaceae bacterium
GATCGATAATTGTTATCGGAGCGGGCATAGGGGGGCTGTCTGCGGGGTGTTATGCCAAAATGAACGGTTTTGACACGAAGGTGTTTGAGATGGGAGCTACCCCTGGCGGGATGTGTACTTCCTGGAGGAGAATGGGGTATGTTTTCGATGGGGCGATTCATCATCTCGCGGGCACCGCAGAAGGCACCCCGCTGAATGCCATGTGGAAAACCCTGGGCGCCTTCCCCGCCGAAATCGTGTACCCGGAAGAGCTGGTAACCGTCAAAGACGCGGAGGGTAGGGCGCTGACCGTCTATTACGACGCTGAGAGACTCGCAGAAGAGCTCAAACGCTTTGCGCCGGAAGACGCAGAAAGCATCGAAGCGTACGTCCGCTTTTCCCGGGAGTTCGAGAATATCGATTTCTTGGAGATGGGTTTTTGGAAGTGGACGGATTGGGCGGCCCGTCTGGTTAAGATGATGCGCCTCTTGAAAAGGGGAAAGATCGCAATGTCGGAGTATGCGCGGACCTTTAAAAATCCGGCTTTAAAACGGTTTTTCCCGACCTTTCAATACGATTGGGAAGAGACCCCTCTGATGCTTCATTTGAACATCTTGGCCGGAAGTCGGAATAATCGGTACGGATGGTATCGCGGGGGATCGCTCGCCTTTTCGACCGCGATCGCCAATCGGCTGATATCCTTAGGCGGAGAGATCCGTTATCGTTCGGAAGTGGAAAAAATCCTGGTACGGGAGGGCAAGGCTATCGGCGTTCAGCTGAAAACCGGGGAGCAGCACTTCTCTGACGCGGTGATCTCGAACGCGGTAGGCTACACAACGGCCGTCAAGTTCCTGGAGAGCAAGTATTTGACACAGTCTCAAAGAGTTAAGTATGCCCAACCTCAAGACGATATGAAAATGGGCATCCACGTCTCCTTTGGCGTGAATCGCGATCTGTCTTCCGAACCGCACGCCATGGTTCTCTTTACCAAAGAGCCGTTTGAAATCGCGGGAGTCCAACACGACCGGGTCGATGTGGAAAACTTCGCTTTTGACAGGAGTATGGCTCCCAAAGGGAAGTCAAGCATCAAAGTCCTCTACGATACCGGCTACGGTTACTGGGAAAAATTATCGGAAAACCCGGAACGTTACCGAGCGGAAAAAGATCGGATCGCTCGAACCACACTGGAGCAACTCGAGGCTTTCTACCCCGGAATAACGGTCCAAACCGAAGTCATTGACGTAGCGACGCCGGTAACGACCGAACGGTTTACGGGAAACGGGAGGGGCTACGGAAACGCTTCCGAGATCAATCCGAAAGAGATGATGCGTTCGATGATGAATAAGCCCTCGTCTCTACCCGGGTTGAAATCTTGTTACCTGATCGGCCAGTCGGTTGGAGGCGCGGGTATTCCCGGGTGCGCGGGCATGGGCCGAAACGCGGTGAAAGCGCTATGCAAGGAAAACGGGATGAAATTCCGAGAACAAACCGAATAACGTTGTTTGCGGTCATAAAGGCGCGCAAAAACATCCCGGCCATACCGCCGAAGAACCCTAAATCAACAGAAACTTCGTTTAATCAAGATTAAGAGACTTTGGCAATCAAAGATAGATAAATATGTTATAATTTTCCGTGTTTTCTACTCTTAGCCCCCATTGATCGACCAAGATAGATGCGTTTTCCTAAACCCCTTAGATCGATAACACGTTTCTATTCCATTGTATTGCCGTTATCGTGTTTTTCTCATAGACTCCTCGATTCCATCCACGATATGCAAAATAAAGGGAGGAATGAAGATGAAAACAAACTTTGCTCGCTGGGTATGGGTCACTTTGATCGCGATACCGCTCTTGCTCTTTACCGGTTGTTTCGTCGGACCCGGAAACATTGTGGTCAGGATCCCGTTTGAAGATCTGCTGCAAGGAGGTTTTTACGGAGGCAGTCTCATCTACCACCCCTTGAACCCGACGATTTCCCATTTGAATCCGGGAGCCCTCATTTCGTTCCAGGATCTGCTGTTCGGCTGGGAATTGGAAGAAAACGACGAGTACACTCCCGTAGAGATCGACCAGCGGTATGGATACCTCTATATCAAAGCCATCGATGAAACGCGGGTCGTTTACGATTACCTGCTCTACGACGCACAGGGAAAGATCGTCGAACGCGCCGAAAACGTGACGCTGGCGTTGTTGGTCGGGGAACCGCAGTTTTCCGCCTCACGATCCGAACCAGGGTTTTCCGGAATCTCCTTTCATTCGCCGACCGAATACTTAAACCTCGGATTGAACGGGTCAAGTTTGCTGAGCTTTATCCACGAGGAGCCGGTTGAAGGCGAAGAAGGCGCGAACCGAGAAACAGAAAGTTACCGGCGGATCGTCTTTCGGTTGGAAACCAGTTCCCGATCTCCTTTTGATTTCAAGAACGGCATTATCGCCGCCAGCCTCTGCTCTCCGCGTTCAGCCGTTATCAATTCTCAGTTTCTGCCAGAATATGTCGAGCATGGAGAAGCCACACCCACCCACATCGCCTTTTATAAAACCGACTATCTTCCGAGTTTTCATGTAGGGGATTTCATTCTGGATGCGCGCTGGGGCGTTACGAGGAAGATTGTTGCAGTCGATGACTCTTCCGCGGTATACGCGCTTTTAGAAACCGAAGAGGCTTTTACCGATGAGGCGCTTGGTTCCGTCATCGTTCATATCGAAGGGAATCTTGAAGAGATCATAGGCCGTTACGGGAGCTCCGCCGACAGGGAAAAGATCAAGCGGTTGTACGAGGAAAGAAACCGTTATAACCTGCTCACAATTGGCTGGGAAAACGAGATCTATTCTCGACCCGAATTAACCGTCGCTCTGGAAAACGAGTTTAAAATCGATATCGACATTTCGATTCATTTTAAACTGTCCTGGAAAGAGATCAGCTGCAAGGGATCCATCTCTTACCCGATGCAATTCAAATCCATTCTGACCATCGCCGCGCTCGCTGGATTCGATGTGAACGGAGAGAAGAAATTGGGAGAACCCGGAATCACATTCAATGTGAGCGGAGTGACCGTCAAGGTTAGTGTGCCCGTTTCTTTCACTTACGACTTGAAAGCCGCTTTGGCTGAACTGGACTTCGAATTCGGACCGGTGCTGGGCCTTCAATTAGGGTTTTCCTATGATATCGGGGCAAAAATCAAATTCAAATGGAAGATAATCCCATGCGGGATAAAAACCTGGTCCCACGCGTCCGGCATTTTCCACCGATCGGCGTCTTTTGAAGGCCCCACGATGACTTTTGACGGCAACCCCTTCCTGGAAGCCGACGCCGGAATCTCTCTGAAACCGGGGATCACGATTGCGAGCGTGTTCCGCCCTCAAATGAACATTCCTTTCGTTATAAAAAACCGGTTGACCTTCAACGCGCTGGAAGAAGAGCGAAACACGGGCGCCCTCGTCACGAGTTTCGAAACGGAGGGCCACCTCGAAGTAGTGCTCGGCGTTTCTTTTATCAAAAAAACCTTCCATCTGGGTCGCGTGTTCCACTATACGCAGCAATTAGGCAGCTGGAGCTTTTAGGGCGACTTACCGACGCAAAACGAATTCTGCGGAGCGGGATGGAACCTTCAAAACAGCATGGGTGAGTACGGGGCTATCGCTGTTTTTTGTCCCAATATCTTTTCGATATCCGTGATCCGTGCAATAGAAGAATGCGCCGAACACGAAACATATAAAAAGCATCGATTGCCAAGCAGTTACAGAGTGGCGCCATGCTTCTATTGGCGTCGTTTTTTTGGGGAGAACGGGCAAATTCAAGACAGGCCGCCTTTCGTGTTTCCGGTTTTCTACAGCGGTTTGTCCCCATCCTCAGCGATCGCATGATTCAACACTTCCAGGGCGAACCTGGCATGCACCGTCGCCGGCACAACTCCCATTTCGATCGCTACTTCGATGGCTTCGATGATTTCTTTTTCTGTCGCGCCAACTTCTAGCGCCTGCCCGATATGCCATTGCATGCACGATTCGCAATTCGTTATCACTGAAATGCCGATCGCGATTAATTCCTTCTGTTTTCTGGAGAGCGCGCCCTCTTTGAAGGTTTCTTCGCTCATTTCCATCGCTTTCGCATAAACTTTGGATTGTTTTCTCATCCATTCTCCGTGAGCCCATTTTCGGATGGTGTCGATGCGATCGAGCTTTTCTTTCGTCATTTGCTTAACGGATATCATACATCCTCCTTTATGCCGCTTCCGACCGCGTTGAGCGCCTTTTATCGCGACGGAACGTTCTATAATGGCGAAATGTGGCTGTCGGAACCGTTTTCCAGTAAAACACGCAGGTTGCGGGAGAAGATTTTTCGGCTTTCGGCGTTAGCGGCGGTAAAACGACTCAGTTTTTGGGATACTCTTTCCATCAGCTCCCCTTCGGCCGTTTCCGCCAGAATCGCTTCCGTTTCTTCTTCTGTTATCTCTTCCAAGACGCGCGCCTCTTTCATAACCTTGGCGTTTTCGGGACATAGCTTTTGGCAAAGGATACAACCGATCAATGCGTTATGAGCCTCCGGTTTGATCCACTCGGGAAAAACCCCTTCCGCTTCGTTATAAAGGGTGATACACCGGTCAACGTCGATCATGGCATTGTCTTCTGAAATGCACCCGTTTGGGCATGTTTCGAAACAGAGGGTACAATGCCGGCACGCTTCCATCAGCTTGAGCGTTCCAAGTGGAGATTCCTCCAAGTTGGCATCCGTAAAATACGCGTAGAGCGCACTGAAACTTCCCATCCCTTTCACATAACAAATATTGTTCCTTCCATATTCCCCTAATCCTGTCAGTACTGCGAGATATTTAAGATACAGGTAATCATTGCCTATCTGAATCCGCGAAGAAGCGCCGGGAAGGAGCGTGTCTTTTACGAGGTCCATACAGGCCTTCCATCCGATCCCGTTCGCATAGTATTGCGCGGGAATCGTGACGCGGCGCTTGATTCCCCGGTAATGAAACACGACCTGCGCGATTTTTTTGGGTGAAGCGACAAGAACCACCGAGCGGGCCGTATCGAAATCGGGAGGAAGTTGAAAATCCGAATCCTTTAAGTAACTTCGGAACACGGGGTTTCGACCAAATCTCTCGTTTCTTTTAATCTCGCTTATCTTCTCTCGAAATGCCGGAAATCTTTCGACCGACACAACAGTGTAAGGAAGCGTCCCCTCGCTGGTTAGAAGTTCGTATGGCATCGTAATCCCCCTCTTAAACTGTTTTTGGTTACTTCAGAAAACGTAATGATTATACCCGATCGGATGACCCTATCCTACTGACCAAAGTCACCACCTCTTGATTCTTGCAACACCATCAGGGACCGACGCTACGCCGCCTATCGAAGAAAATGTGAAAACCGATTGATTCGCGCGTTTCCGCAGTTTCCTAAGATTCCCGGATGTCCGGTCTTTCGCGGGAAGCAAAAGCGCGCGACGAATGATCGGGATTTTTCTTCCAACCGGGTTCCGGGGCGTATACTATCATTACACGATCTCTGATGTTTCTAATTCTGATGAGAATCACGAAGGGAGCGGCCTTTGGAAAAATTCGATGTGTGTGTGATAGGCGCATTCGGGGTGGACACGAACGTCTACTTAAATCACCCTCTTGCTGATATGAAGGTGGAAACTCAATTTGTGGAAAACTTGGATAACGTGGGGCTTTCCGGAGGGTATTGCGCCCAATTGTTCGCCGCTTTGGGAAAACGGGTGCGTTGCATCGGATTTTGCGGCGACGACTTTTGCGGCGACTTCCTGAAGCGCCGATTAAAGAGTCAAGGGATCGACACCGAGGGATTCTTCGTCGACACGCAAGGAACCAAACGCAGCGTCAACTTGATGTACAAAGACGGATCCCGAAAAAGCTTCTATGACGGAAAAAGTAGTATGACAACAACCCCGGACATCGAATACTGTGCGAACATTTTAAGAACGGCAAAGATCGCGCACTTCTCGATCGTGAACTGGACGCGGTATCTCTTAGACACGTGCGCCGGTCTCGGATTAAGCATCAGCGCTGACTTGCAGGATGCTCCGTCTGTCTCAGACGCTTACCGGATGGACTATGTGAAGAAATCCGATATCCTCTTCGTTTCCGGCGTGAACTTAGCAGACCCAGAAAGCGCTCTGAAAGAGTACGTCTGCGCTTTCCCGGACAAATTGTTCATCATGAGCGCTGGAAAAGCAGGCGTCCTCTACCACCGAGGTAGAGAGATATTCCGCCAACCGGCAATACTTGAAGGTCCGCCGGTAGTAGACGCAAACGGAGCCGGAGATTCCCTCGCCGTCGGTTTTTTAACCGGCTTTCTGTTGGAAGGGCTGCCTTTGGAGGACTCTTTGCGCATGGGCCAGAGATTGGCCCGCCATACCTGTACAATCCGGGGGAATACCGCGCCGTTTTTGACGCTCGAGAGGCTGAAAGAAGCGAGGGCGTGATCCGTTCGGCAACCGCGTTACCCGCGACGACTCAGCGCCTGAAGCGTCGAAGATACGCTCCAAAGTATCTTTGACGCTTGAGAGAGCGCCGATAACCTTTGCCACAAAATGCTTGCCCCGTTCGGGATATGAACCGCGCGATATCCAGCGCTATTAGACCTCGATAGCCTTTTTGATACTCATCGCGGAACCGCTTTCCAGGCGAGCTAAGTCCGCTATATCTTCGCTCCCGAAACCGCGGCGCGACATGGGCGGAGTTTTCGGAATGCCTCTTCAGAAGGAAGACTTCCATAACCGCGCCTTTAGAAGATTTAATGGTATCCCACTTGAAAGATTTATGTTAAAATGTCTATAGTCACCCTTCATTCCGTGTACAATGATCTAAGCCGGACTATCCCAAACGAACTTTTAACGGAGATGGTCGCACATTCCGATTTTCCGAGACTTCTTAAGGAGGGAAACCATGAAAAGAAAATTGTTATTTCTCGTTTTGCTTCCGCTACTCATCCTCACTTGCGTGATCACTTCCGCCATTAGCTGCACCATCCATACGGGTTCAAACCCGGTTTATTCGGTGACCCTATACAATCATCACGGGACCTATACCGTCGCCATATTTAAAAACACCCATTGGTTGGTCAACATCGGCCCCGGAGGGACGTTTACCAATTCGGAGTTTGCGCCAACCGACACGGTCCGTGTTTTCAATCAAAACACCAGCGACTATTTGCACGATTCCACGCTGGAAGATACATGGTCTGTCACCGGCAAAGTAACCTTCCACTACTATGGCGGCGCGACGATCAGTGTGGCGACCACTCCCTGATTCCTGCCTTGGAGCGGTTGGTCGCGGTTAGAGATCGAGATCCTTTGTTCGGGCAGCGCGTTCAGATAGAAGGTCCTCTCATGCACGCGCAAAAACCCAAGGCTTTCTAAAGCGCGCCCATTGCGGTACACGTTCCCAAAAACGTTTTGCAGACCGCTTATAGTATTCGAATGATACGTTAGCCTGCTCGCCTCATGATATACTTTAACCGGTCATTCGACCGAGTCTGTCGTATTTTTTTGTGTTTCGGAGCTGAAAATGGCACGACCGATACGTGTGCTGCATGTTTTCGCCGGATTGAATCGAGGCGGCGCAGAAGCTGCCCTTATGAACTTATATCGACACGTTGACCGTTCAATCTTACGCTTCGACTTTGTCGTGAGAACTACGGAAGATGGCGTTTTCGACAAAGAGATTTCCCGCCTGGGCGGAAAAATTTACGTCTTCCCCCCCTTCGTTGTAAAGAACCTCTTTGGTTACCGGAACCATTGGCTTCGATTCTTTCGCGAACATAAAGAATACTCGGTGATTCACGGCCACGCCCAAGGCCTCGCTTCGGTCTACCTATCTATTGCGAAAAAGCACGGACTTAAAACCATCGCCCACAGTCATACGGTGAGCAACGGAAAAGAAGCGAACCGTTGGATTAAATGGATATTCCAATTGCCGCTCCGAAGAATCGCGGACTATCGATTGGCCTGTTGCCCGGAAGCCGGAAGATGGTTATTCGGGAAAACCGCTTCCTTTCAAGTGATGCCGAACTCGATCCCTACGGAAAAGTGCGTTTTCCGGAAAGAGATCAGAGAGAAAGTCAGAAGCGAACTGGGGATAAGTGACAGTTTCGTTGTCGGGCACGTGGGAAGATTCACGAAAGCGAAAAACCATCCTTACCTCCTAAAAGTCTTCGCCGCTTTGCTGGCAATGCGTAAAAACGCCCGTTTGCTATTGATCGGAGAAGGGCCTTGCTATGAAGAAATCCGGAAGGAATCTGAAAAGGCCGGGCTGCAATCTTCGGTCCTTTTTTTGAATGAACAGTCGTCTGTGTTTCGATATCTGATGGCGATGGATGTCTTTGTCTTTCCTTCGCTTTATGAAGGATTTCCAGTCGCTCTGTTGGAGGCTCAGGCTTCTGGATTGCCTTGTATGGTCTCAAACAGGGTATCCGAAAACATTAGGGTCACACCGCTCGTAAGCTTCCTTTCCATACGCCAAAAACCGAAAGAGTGGGCAAGAGCGCTTTTAGAAGCCTCTACAGGGTCGAACCGGGAGCAGTGGGCTCAGGCGATTTTAGAAGCGGGGTATGATTCTCAGGAACAAGCGCAAGCCTATACCGCCTGGATTCGAAAGATCACCGGGCTTTAAGCTTCGGCTCTTACTTTTGCAGCCGTACAAGGAGAGTTAGTGAACGGAGAGAGGGAAAAACGGCTTATGTACTATACCGGGTGCTTGGGTCCCGGCGGAGCGGAGCGCCAATTGTGCTACATGGCGAAGGAAGCGGTCAGGAACGGTTACCGCGTCTGCATCGTGATCGATTATCCGATCATCCATTTCCGTGAGATCACAACTGAAGAAAAGATCGAGATCGTTTGTACGCACACAACGTGGAAGACCCCTTTAAAAAGAGTTCGAATGCTCAGAAAAGTCCTTAGAGACTTCCGTCCCGACATCTTCCATTCCTTCTTATCCACGAAAAATATTTGGGGGACGCTGCTTTCGAAGCGAACGAAAGTGCCCGTACGCGTCGCCTCGATCAGAAATACGAACCGGTCCGCCTTCACCGGACTACGCGCATACGGACGGTGGGCGACGCACGTCGTCTGTAATTCGGTCCTGGCATCCGATATCGCGAAAGAACGATTCAAAAAGGGAACGGACAAAATCCGCGCGATCCCCAATGGAATCGACCTGCCATTGTTTTCGAAAACCAAGTCGCAGAAGTTCCTCCGGAAAGACTTGGGATTAAGCGACGATACTCTTTTAGGCGTAACGGTCGCGCGCTTCGTGGCGCAAAAGAATCATAGAAGCCTTTTAGGAGCGTTGAGGGCTCTTAAACGATCCGGCAAATGGGAGGGCGTCCATCATGTGCTGATCGGAAACATCGATGACCGACCTCTCTACGAATCTGTGAAAACGTACATCGATCAAGCGGGATTAACCGGCTTCGTTACCTTTTTAGAGGTTACCCAACGGATAGAAGAAATACTCCCCCAATGCGATTTTTTTGTTCAATCTTCTCTTTTTGAGGGATTTCCGAACGCGGTTATGGAGGCGATGGCGTCCAACGTCTTCGTGATCGCCACGCCGGTCGGGGACACTCCCCTATTGATAGAAAACGGGATCACCGGGATTCTTTGCGCTTCTTCGAAGGAAGGAGACATCAAAAAAGGGATGGAGACATACCTCACGACGACGCCAACAAGAAGAAACGAGATTAAAAAAAACGCAATCGAAAAAATCCAAGGCTTTTCCATAGAAAAGATATTCTCCCAATTCGATAACCTATACCGTTCGCAAGACTAATAAGGGCCGTTTGAAAACCGTCGATATCTTTGCGATTCCCGAAAACATACGAACGCGAAAGAGGCGATTATGTTCCTAAAGATTCGAAAAGCGTTAATACACCCGAAGGCTTCGCTTCTGTTCTTACTCAGGAAAAACGCCTTCCATTGGATACCAGATTCTCTTTTCTTGAAGATCGAATTTCGTCTGACGATGGGGAATCGGCTCAATCTGACACCTGCTCAAACGTTTAGCGAAAAGCTGCAATGGCTGAAACTACACGACCGGAATCCTCTATACACCAAAATGGCGGATAAATGGAGCGTTCGGCAGGTCCTTCTCGAAAAAGCCGGAAAAGACCGATTGATACCGATAATACAAACCTTCACCGTCGATGAAGAAATTGACTTCGAGAGCCTACCCGATCAATTCGTCCTGAAACCCAACCACACTTCGGGGAACACCTTTATCTGCAAGGACAAGAACGCGATCGATCGCGACGCCCTTCGTAAAGAAGTCCGACGATGGATGAAGCGAAGGTATTTTTGGGAACACCGCGAATGGCCCTATAAGGGGATTCAGCCAAAACTGCTTTGCGAAAAGAATCTCGGCGAATTGGGGTCCCCCTTCCGGGAAATCGGATTCTTCTGCTTCAACGGTCTTCCCCTTTTCGCTTGTGAAGAGCATCCAGCGAAGAACCCGCATTCCAATGCCTACACGGTTTGCGATTTACGGAGCCACTTTCCGGGTAAAAAAGATACTATCCAAAAGTTGGAAATGCCCCAAGATCCCGCGAAAAAAGAAGACTACCGCCCGTGTCAAATCTGGAAATCCGCGGACGTTCAAACCATGTTCCCAAACTTTTCTTTGCTCGAAAGGATGATCGGCCTATGCGTCCGATTATCTGAACACACCCGTTTTGTGAGGCTTGATTTCTATCTGTTCGAAGACCGGTTTTTTTTTGGAGAATGCGCATTTTTCCCTCTGGCAGGGATCCAGCCTTTCCAACAGCCGGAATGGGATCTGCTCTTTGGGAAATGCCTCGACTTGCCCGTTTCAAATGACCGTGTCCCTTCGAAAACATCGCCGCGCCGAACCTCGAAGAGGGGCGCGAATCAATGAAAACATCGCTGGTGGCCGGGGGGATCGGTTTTATCGGCTCTCATCCGTGCGAAAGACTGTTGGAGAAGGATACTTCGTACTCAACGCGGACAATTTCGTCTAAATGTTTTTGATCCGGACCGTAAGTGGAAGAATATCGCCTCTGCTTTGAAAAACCCGTTTTCCGAACTTTTAGGAAAGGCAACCGCAAGTTCGCCGCATGGCGCCTACCGATACTCCAAGGCAAAAGCCTCGGATTAAGCAAAATTGCAGTAGGGTGGGGATGTTTATTCGTGTTATAATTCCTACCGGAGGTGTATATTCATGCGGAGATTTGCCCATTGGCCTTTAAAGGTCCAGATTTTATCGGTTTTGGCCATCAGTTTTGTTCTCGGAATGGTAGTTTTCGGCTTTTTCTTGCTTTCCAACTTCGAAGAAACGATCAAGAACGCCGAGTATAAGGAAGCCACTTCTTTCTCAACCGGGATTTTCGATTTTATCGAAGAGAAAACTCAAGCCGCGCTCATTGGCGCCTATACGCTATCTCAAGACAAGGAGGCTTCGAAACTTTTCGCTGAAGGAAGAAGAAGTGATTTGCAAACGCTGATTACTGAACGTTACAAAACCTTAAACGTTCAAATGGGGGTCTTTCAAATCCAGTACCATCTTCCCCCGGCCACGAGTTTTTTACGGATGCACAACACAGCGAAGTACGGCGATGACCTTTCCACGATGAGACCCGCCCTCGTAAAAGTAAACACGGAAAAATCCTTCGTAAAAGGTTTAGATAGAGGAGTTGAAGGGTACGGTATCCGGGGGATCGTCCCGGTTTTCCACGAAGGGAAGCATATCGGCTCTCTTGAATACGGTATGGATTTCGGTAAAGGTTTCTTGGAAGAGTTGAAATCGATCTATCCGGGCGAATACGCTTTGATCTTGATTGCTCAGGGCGGAACCGCCGATCAGATCCTTGCTTCGACAACATCGGAAAAACCGGTATCGATTTCGCCCGAAGAGAAGAAGAAAGTGCTAACCGGAGATTCCGCGATACGCTTTGTGGAAAAAACGGAGCAAAGACTGCTTTTCTTGCCGGTTTCCGATTATAAAAACCAGATAGAATCGTACCTGCTGATCTCCCAATCGACGCCCTATTTTTCTTCTCGCGCGAGTATCTTTTGGTTGGTTTTTTTTAGCACAACGATTTTCGCTGTACTCTTGATCGTGCTATTCTTCTTTCTCATCAGCATAGCGGTAAGACCGCTGAAAGTGCTTGAATACCGCATGAAAACCCTATCCGAAAGCGAAGCCGATTTTACCCAAAGGCTTCCGGAAGACGGGTCCAAAGAAGTCGTTCTTCTCAGCCGTTACTTAAACCTGTTTTTAGAACGCTTACGCATCTCTTTCAATCGCGTCGCCGATACGTCCCAGAAAAACGTTAACAAAATGATCGTTATCGAGCGCGAGTTGGCTTATTTCCAGGATAGTTATCGTGAAATGTCCGGCAAAGTACAAAAAAGCGAATCCGACGTTCAAAACATCAATGCCTCTGTCGAAGAACAAAACGCCGGTTTGGAAGAGATATCGACTGCGAGTCAGGTTTTAGCCAGTACAGCCGACGGCTTGAACCATACTTCCGCGACCATCGCCGCCCAAGCCCGTCAAGGGCAAGAAAGCTTGGAAGAAGTATCTTCCGTGATGAATCAGTTGGTTCGAACGATGAAGGAAGTCTCGGAAAGCACTGTTCAACTCTCCGAAAAAGCCTCTCGGCTAAACTTGGTGGTCGAGACAATCACGAGTATCGCGGAACAAACCAACCTTTTAGCGCTCAACGCCGCGATCGAAGCCGCGCGAGCGGGAGAAGCCGGGAAAGGGTTTTCTGTCGTTGCGGATGAAATCAGAAAATTAGCGGAAGAGAGCAAGGGGGCTTCAAGGGAGATCACGCGCAATCTCGGCGACATTCGTACAGACTTTCAGAAGAGCGCCGAAATGATATCAGCCCTTTCAGAAGAAGCCTACGGTATGTTCCGAACGAACACGCAAGCGCGCGATATGGTTGAAAACATACTGAAAGGGATTGAAGATATCAGCCATATGGTTTCGAATCTCGCGGGCGGTGTGCAAGAACAAGGCGCGACATTGGAAGAGATGTCGTCTTCCGCCCAGACGATCGCGGATTCATCCTCGAACGTCGCGGAAGCGATGGAGCAAGTTGTTTCCGAAGTGGAAAACGTCGAACAGCGCTCCGCGAAATTGGAAACAGAAATGGCCGAAGCGATTTCGATTACCGAAGAGATGCTAAAAGCCTTCTCCGTATTCCGAGTGAAAAGGTCGGAAGATTATCTTCCCGTTTTCGATAAAGCCATAATCGATCATCAAAAATGGGTCGAGAATCTTAAGAAACGGCTAAAGCGAGAACAGGTGTTTGTCGAACTCAATCACCAGAAGTGTCCGTTTGGGGTGTTTCTAAATCTAATTCCAGCCCCAGTCGGGTTTTCAGAAGAGTGGAAAAAATTGATCGAACTGCACCGCCATTTGCACGAAACCGGCCATGTGCTTGAAGAAGCGGTGAAGAAGGCAGAGAGCCAAAAAGCCGAAAAAGAGTTCGGAAAGGCTGTCCAATACAGTAAAGACGTTATCTCCCTCCTTTCAGAAGTATCGGAAAAATTACGGGCACCCGCTAAGAAAGAATAGA
>CAZMHO010000058.1:0-12236 GCA_964566085.1 uncultured Thermotogaceae bacterium
AGATGAAACAGAAAGCCACCGTCGTCGGTTGGGATTTCACGACGATATGGGATATCGACGGCGTCACGAATGATGGTTACCCCTTCCTGAGAAACATTGGAGTCGGGATCACCTTAGCCTCCCGGATGGAAACTGATACACAACCCGGTGACAATCTGTCGACCAAGCCGGTAATCCGCTTGCTGAACTCCGCAGGATACGTGGTTTCGGCAGACAACACCACGGTCGTCACGGTAGAAATCCGGAAAGTTACGGCTCCCGGAGTCGTGAGCGATCCGATTGGGGGCATCCTGACAGGGACCCTCTCGGTTACGGCATCGAGCGGAACCGTAAGCTTTACCAATCTGGGAATCACAGGCGCCGAAAGCGGCGAATACGTGTTGCGCTTCAGCGCCTCCGGTTTGGACACAGTGAATTCGGAGAGCTTTAACGTCGATTGATAGACCATTTCGATCGTTTTTGGTTTTCAAAAGTTTTGGTTTCGAAGTATCGCGTTTTGGATAACAGACCTCCCGACCCCAGAAGGGGACCGAGCAGGTAGCCATAGGTTTTCGTGATTTTTTACGAGAACTATAAAGGTATCGCCCAGGGATTCCGATAAGTAAGTACACCGAAGACCACGGGAGGTCAAGATGGCAAGCTATAGCATTTTTTCGATATTGAATACGGGGGTGCTGGGAACCTACACTTCCAAGATGGCGATGAGTGTTACCGGACACAACGTCGCCAACGCGAACACGGACGGCTATTCGCGACAAAGGCCGGAAATTGTTGCCACCCCGCCGTCGGCGACGGGCGCGTTCGGGGGATCGACCCTGAATATCGGCACGGGTTCGACGGTTTCGAGGGTTGAACGGATTCGGGACGAGTTTTTAGATCGGCAGTTCCGTGAGATATCGAAGAACTACGCCTATTGGGACGAAAAGACCCAGAACCTTCACTATATGGAACAAATCCTGAATGAACCCGGCGAAAAGGGTATGAGGAGTTATTTCGACGGGTTATGGAACTCGTTCCTCGAGGTGATGAATCAGCCGACCAACTCCGCGGCGGTCAGCTCCGTAACGGCCTCCGCCAACAGTTTCATCACAACGGCGCAGGATCTGTACGCCCAATACGAAGACCTGCGGGCGAACCTCAATCAGAACATCAAAGATTCGGCGGACAACATCAATCTCAAACTACAGCAAATCGCCGATCTGAACGGTTCCATCCGGACCACCTACATCCTGAAAACCGAGCCGAACGATCTCTTAGACAAAAGAGACGTTACCCTTGACGAACTCAGCGCTTTGACCGGGATGACCTACAAAACCGGACTAAACGGCCATCTGGAGATTTTCATCGGAAACCAGTCCGTTCTCTACGGCGACATCTGGACGCCGATCAAAGCGGTGATTCGTCCGGGAACCCAGAACATGTACGACTACTTCATCCGGTCGCAAAAGATCGATGTACCGGGCGGGACGGTCGGCGCGATGTTCCAGATGCGAGACGTTTCGATCCCGAACTATCTGGATCAGATGGATGAGATGGCCTTGATGATGTCGGACAAGATGAACTTGATCCATCGAACCGGTTACGACGGTCTTGGTACGGTGTCCGGCATCGACTTTTTCAAAGAGATGGAAGCCGTCCGGTCGGATCTGCCGAACCTGTTTCGGACGATGGGAACGCATTCGATCCTCGACGGCCCGATTCATATGATCTCCGCGTCCGTCCCCATCGACCCGGTCCGTACCAATCTCGCCCTTAGCGGGAAAATTTCTCTTCTGGATTTGAATAATAAAAACCAGATCAGCGCTGAAGACAGCGGAATTTTCGCGACGAATTCCAGCTTTCAGGACGTAATCGACTATCTGAATCAAACCAACCTCTATACCACCCGCGCTTACACCCTGCCTGCGGTTTACGATCTTGAAATGAAACCAGAAGACTTCCCCACATACACCGGGAAGGCGGAGGTTTTTTACAAGACGGCGGAAACAGTCTTCACTGCGACGGATGGGGTCTTTCATGTTGGAGAGATCGAGGACATCGACCACGACGGCACAATAGACGGTTCCGATATCGAGATCAAAGATAAAAACGGAAACCGGCTGACCGATTTCACCTATGATTTTGTCGACAAAACCATCACGATCCATGAGCCGTTCGCCTATACCGGCGCCGTTTCGATTCAGAAGTGGGAGTCCACCATCGGTCAGTATCGGGACGGGGAATGGGTCGTTCCTCCGAATGAGGCGTTGGACAAAACGCTCGTCCTCGATACCGCCGCGTCCACTTGGAACTTGAGTTTAGAAGATTTCGTCGGTTATACCGATAACGCGAAGGTGTTTTACGCGACACAAGAATCGGCGAGCTTTACGGCGACAAACGGAACCTTCACGCTTGGCGATCTCGTCGATATGGACCGGAATAACGCTTATGACCGGAATGATTTGCGGATCCAAGTAAATTCCGGAGGTTGGGTCGATATCGCCGATTTTTCCTACGACGAAACGACGGGACGCGTCACCATTCTCGATGATGCGTACAAGTCTTATTCGGGGTCTTTGCGGCTTCAGTATTGGCAGAATGAAAGGATAACTGTAACCGCAGCCGGAACATTCGACAATACGGTAATAACCGGCAGTCCGGTTCATTTCGGGGATTTCGATAGTGGTCTCGGCGCGTTAAGGGCGAAGGATTTCCACGTCTTCCTTTTGTCGGAGAGTTCTCGGGAGGCGCATACCTATGATGATACGAATATATTGGCTTTAACCGACTATACCGGCTTTTCGGGAGAGGCGCGGACATTTTATGCTATAGAAGAAACAACTACGATATCGGCATCCGCAACCGGGCGCTTCGATCTCAGCGATGCGTTGATCGACATCAACCGAGACGGAAAGTTCGATGCGTCCGATATCATGATTCAAGTGGATACGACAGATTCCGGCGCTTGGGTAGATATCCAGCAGTTCCGCTACGATTCTTCGACCCACACCATCACCTTTCTCGACGAGGACTACGCGGACTTTTCCGGCAATGTTCGATTACGACGCTGGCAGAGTCAAGGATTAACGTACGCAAGCGCCGCTACTACTGTGAATGTGGCTGCGTTGGGAGCCATTCATTACACCCATTTTTCCGACACATCCACCACCTTAACGAGCGACGACTTTCATATCATTGCTCCTCGAGAGGTTCAAACCGACGATTTCCGGGTATTCCTGGAAACCATGCGCGCGGACACGATGCGCACGACTTCCGGGGATTACAAGCTGTTATTCGGAAAAGTGAACGACGGAATAGACGAATACGGACGAGTGAATTCTGCTTTGGCGAACAGCTTTGGAGATATGCGGGAAATGCTGGTTTTCGATCAGAACGGCATTCTTAGCCGCCTGGGGTACCATACGATTTCGAAAGACTTCCTAAAGATAACCGAAACGCTTATAGCCCAACCGGTCCTGACTTGGGGGTTCGCGCTGGACGAAACCATCGCTTCCGGAGAGTTTTCCCTGCGGATAAACAAAACGGGAGAACTCTATGCAAGCGCCGGGGCGATCACGTGGGAAACGTTAGCCGACGATTTCAAAAACGATGACGTCTTGAAAAAATATTTTACGGTGACAACGACGGAAAACGAAGACGGAACGGTCAGCCACGCGGTCGAGCTGAAGAAACAGTTGTCCGGACCCGAAGCGGTATCGGTTCTCAAAGGAGCCGATGTGCTGGACTTTCAGATCGTCGACGTGAACCCGACTGAGATCCCCTCCGAAGACATCGTCTGGTATTTCGACGTCTTAGACATCGCGGAGCCGGACGCCCTCTCGTACTCGGCCACCTTCGCCTTTCCCGCGCTGGCTTCCTCCTCGTCTCCGACTCCAGTTCAACCGATTGAACTGAACTTTACAAACCGCGCGGACCTGCTGGATCAGATTCGGAACCATCCGATATTAAGCCAGTACTTGACGATCGAGGAGAAGAACGGAAGATACCGGTTGCTGCCTTCCGAATCCATCAACCAGTTGCAGAATCTGGAGGGGTTGCAAAGCATCGAACCGACCTTGAAGAAGATTCTCGCAGACGGATCAGAAGTGAAAATTCGGTCGACCAAATTGTTGGAAGCCAATCTGGATGTGGAATACGAGTCGAAGTCCCTGACCTTGACGGTACCCGTCTTCGATCCGGTTTCTGGAAAAACGAATAATACCCCCTATACCCTCGTTTTCCGCAACCGGGACGAGCTGATCGAAAAGATTAACAACAATGCGGTACTGAATCAGTACGTGAAAGCCTTTGAACTGGACGGGGGCTATTACTTGACCCACACGCCTCAGATGGAGAGCCTCCAGACGCTCATCACGCGGGATGAATACAATATTCTCTCTTCCAAAACGTTGAAAGTCATCGACACAAACGCCTACAAGACCTTGGCGAATATTATGTACGACTTTTCTTACGCCATGAAGAAGGACTATGATTTTACCGGGTACGTTTCCGCAACCGCCACGGCATCCGCGACCGTCGATCTGGAACTAACGCAAAACCTTCTGGAATACGAAGGAAAGATCGAAGTCCAGTACGCGGTAAGAAATGACGCGGGAGGAACGGGTTTCAGCCTAACGCCTGTCGGTTCGGTTTACAAAGTCAATTACGGGTTGCTCGATATCCGGGATATCAACGAAGACGGGATCATCTCTCAAGATGATATTAGAGTCTTCGCGAACGGCACAAATACGCCGCTTGATTTCATCTTCAACCCAACAACCAAAGAAATCTTCCTGAGATCGGACCCAGGAGCAAACGTTGACGTCGTGTTTTGGAAAACTGAGTCTTTCAACCTTAACGACTGGCGGAAGAACGGTACGACGGGGCATACCCTCACGTTAAGCGAACCCGTCGTCCATTTCGAGGATGGAGATCCCGCAAACGTGGATGAAACGACCGACTTTTTACTGCGGGTACAGCTTCCCCCGGATGAGATGAACCTCACGCTCGGAACCTCTCCGGTCAGCGCGGATCTTTACGGGATGACGATGGCGGATTTGGTCGCCCAGATGAACGCGAAAGCGCCGACCGGTATCTTATCGGACCTGACGCCGGACGGCAAGCTGGTCTTTCGGGCGGGAAGCGGCGCGAATTTCAGTTTCGGAAGGCGACTGGAAGACGGACGGATCGTGCAATTATATGATATCACGGCGCCGACCTTGTTTCTGGGAAAGATGGGGTTCCTCAGCGAAAACCCCGTTTTCGGAAACTCCTGGAACTTCGGTTTGGACATCGTCCGCAATTATCTTGATCCGAATGCCTTTATGCATCAGGAAAACACGGCGGACAATCTCGATATTGATACCCGTCAAGCCGACGGGCTTTACGGATTCACGAAACGATTGTCCTTATCCAGTCAGTTGAGCGCCAATCCGCAGCTTTTAGCCGTCGACTATGGGGTTTGGTACGACCTAAACGGCGATTGGGTCGCCGATATGCACTCCGCGCGCGGCGGGGGTAACAGTTCTTCGAAGTCGATCATGAGTCTACTGAGCGAAGCCCGTTACTCTTCTCTTATTAGCGACGGACGTGTGAACTTCAACGACTTCTACGGCGCGTACATCGGCGAATTGGGCATCGAAGCGGAAACGGCTTCGCAAATGCAGATCAATACGCAAACGATGAAAGGGCAGATAACGAACACTCGCGAAGGCGTGAAAGGCGTTTCCCTGGATGAAGAGATGTCCAATTTGATCAAATACCAACACGCTTTCACTGCCGCCGCGCGAATCATCACCGCCGTTGACGAGATGATCCAAACGGTCGTCTCCCGCCTCGGCCTCGTCGGGAGATAACGATCGGTATTGTGCTTTCTTTTCTCGTTGTTGGAAAAGAAGATCAACGAAACGAATACTCCGAAGAGCTTTCCATTCAAGCTCTGTTCTGAGGACACCAGGGTCCCGCAAAGGATAACGGGCGCGTCTGTTTAGTTCCCCTCCTGCAGAGGGGTGGCAGCCGAAGGCTGACGGGGTGGTGCTTTGATTAAACCGCAAAACGGTAAATCCTTACTGTATAACTCCGCGCTTCGTTCTCACGTGAAAGAATTGGGAAAGGCGGGAACGATGCGTGAAACACTTTTTGGAACCAAATTGTATCCGGTAAACTCTAAAGACCACCCCGCCCTGTCGGGCCCTCTCCAATGGAGGGGAATCGAATATAAAACAAGTACCCACAAAGGATAAGGAGAAATCGCGTTGTTATTTACAAAAAAAGAGGCGGAACCGCCTCTTTTTTCCCCCTGATTTTCCAGGACGGTCAGTTTTACAGCCCTTGGATCATGCGTTTCAGGATGTCGCTCGCCTCTTCCGGGAGCGCATCATAGCCTCCTGCGGTGGTTTTTTTGTTTTCAATGAATCGCAAACGGTCTTCCAATCGTTTTTTAAACTCCGTAAGGTAGGCGTCGTCTCCGAATTGGGGAATGAACCCGTCTACTTCCGCGATCTGTATCTGTTCGTAGGGTCCGAATTTCTTGAAAGACAGGGACTTTTCCACGATCCCTTCCAATAGAGCCAAAGTCACTTCTTTCGGAATCTTTTTCGAGCCGAAAAAGCCGGTGTTGAAGATATAGCAGTCCACCCCACGGTCGGTGAATAAGGCTTTAAAATTATCGAAATCATCTTTCAGCGGGAAGGTTCTGAACGGGTTCGCATACGGTTCGATAACGAGCGCGTTGGGATCGACGCCTTCCGCCAACCTCTCCGCCGAGGTCCGTTTTGTCGCAAGCGTCGCACCAAAGGTCGAAGCGGTGACCGGGTCGTTTATTTTTAACAATGGCGGGATGGTCGGATCTTGCATCAGCCAGACGATCGTTTGGATCGGTTCACTCATTTTATCCACGCGATTAGGCGCCCAGTACCGCGATTTGATCGCTCTTCCGTTGCCGTTCCGCATATCTTCGGGCACCAACACGATCTCGCCTTTCTCGTTCAGGGTCGCCCCGTTATTCTGGACCGTAAGCAGGAATTCGTTGTCCGGAAAATCGCTCGGATAGTCTGCCGTTTTATCGAAATAGGTGGGTTCCAACGCAATCGACGAACCGTTGGCTTTCGAGATCACGAACGCGTCGTCGTGCAGGATGGAGATATCGTATTTGCCGCCATGTTTCGCGTGTGTGAGCGTCGATTTTCCAGATCCCGAAAGACCGAAAAACGCGATGACGTACGTTCCATTTTCTTTCAGGTTATATTTTTTCAACCCGCCGTGGCAGGAAACGTATCCATTCTTATTCGCAATATTCCAAGCCAGAGTCAGGGTTCCCTTTTTGAACTCTCCGAAGTAGCGCATCCCCAAGATAGCGGCGCAATTCGTTTTAGGGTCGAAGAAGCTTAACCCGAGCGGGAACCGCGTATCCGACCAATCCGGATCGGAGAAAACGAGGATATCCCCTTCCTTATCCAACTTGTGGGATCGCTGATACATCTGGTAGTATCTCTCATTGATCGGTTGAAAGTTTAGCAGCCAATTGTACAGGATATTTTCATGATCTTCCGGAACGCACAGCCGCGCCCGCACCATGAAGTCTGGATCCAGACCGATCACGGCTTCTGCCTGGTAAAGATTCCGGTAGCGGGTTTTATAGACGGCCTCTCTTAAGATAGTCGAATACTCTGCGGCTTCGATACCCGGTTGCCCGAAGATACGGCGCGCAGCCGCGCATCGCCCATAAACGGCTCCATCGTTGAACAATAATACGCGAGCAGCTCTGTCCAAACCGATCCTTTCGGGATCTTTCACTTTCAAAGAAGTGACGATCGTTCCCGGAGAGTCTTTCGCCATTTCATAGGCTTCTTTTAGGGTAGAAACCGGATAGAGGTTATTCGCGTAAAACGGGGTTTCGATCGTTACCCGAAAGGGCGAAAATACCGGATTGGTCTTTCGGATGTTCGCTTGGTTCCAAGTTCCTCTCGTTGCCATTATTCCCTCCTTAGGCTTTTTCGATCAATCGTTCGAGCGTTCGCCGATCGATTCGGCAATCTTCTTGCAAGAATACGATTTCGGTTTCGGAGAAGCGCGTTTTCTGATACTGTTTAACAACTTGCTTGATGTAGGAAGCCCGTAGGGCGTCCAGATCAACCTCTTCGTACCCCAATTCTTCAGGAGAATAGGGAATCAGGATGTTTTTCCCCGGAATGCTGTCCGTTCGGTGGCCGTACTTCACGTTTATGCCGTTGGATTTCGCGAAGGTCAGCTGCGCCGTCGGGCATTTCCCGGCTCCTGTGTATTCGGTCTCTTGCACGACCAGGGTGGTTCCGGAAGGAACCTCTCGCGCCAAGGCGATCGCCGCACACAAGGAAGTGTTTCCCGCGGGGCCGCGTTGTAATCCTTCCAGTTGGGCCAACATCTCGGTGGTATAAAAGACTTCTCCTTGCGTGATCGTCACGTACCGGTCCATATAGCGAAGCGGACGGGCGGCGTTCCTTGGCACGTCCGAACGATCCGGGAAGACGGCGAAAGGAATCCCAAATCCGGTATGTCCCGTGGTGAAGGACTTCCGGTTGAAATCGATGTCGCTAGCCATGTGCAGGGTCCGCAGGTCAACGCTTGCGCCTATAAATTTCGTGCGTTCGCCTCCAACCCGCTTTAGCCCCCGCGCCGTGCCGGTGAGGTTGCCACCGCCTGCGTGCGTCACCACGACGTAGTTCGGGTATTCTCCGGTCAGCGCCTTCATCTGCTCGCCGATCTCGGAGCCGAGCGTTTCTATGCCTGCGATACCGAACGGCGTGTAGAGCGAGGCGTTGAAATACTGGGTTTCCTCCAGCAGGACCAGGAAATAGAAAAAGAGCTCGGGGCCGACTGACAGTTGCACGACTTCCGCCCCGAAGGCCTCGCAGGCCCTTGCTTTTTCAACGATCTCCGGTTGGCCGACCAAGCGGCTGTCAAAGGTTTCTTGCACGATGATACATTTTAAGCCGTATTTCGCGGCTTGAGAGGCGACCGCCGCCCCGTAGTTGCCGCTTGTCGCGGCGATCACGCCTTTATACCCCATTTTTGCCGCCTGATAAACGGATACGGAGGCCCGCCTGTCTTTAAAGCTTCCGGAGGGGTTTACCGCTTCGTCTTTCAGGAAGATGCGACCGCCTTTTCCCGTGGAGCTGATGTGTTGGATCAGGCGATTGATGTTCCTCAGCTCGATGAGGGGGGTTTGACCGACGCGGGTCGCCTGTTGGATCTCTTTTATTTCTTCGAGAGAATACCCCACTTCTCGCATCATTCTTTCGTAATCGAAAGCGCAGCCTTCGATCTCAAAACGATCGTAATCAATCCCAACCGCTTTTTTCATGATTTCGTTTTTTCGAGCCATAACGGATTGGTATGAAGCCATTATTCTTCCTTCCTTTCCAATTCTTTCCGCAATCGCGGCCCGATCTCTCCCAACTCGGGAATGAACTCGCCGAAGGAGTGCGTGTAGCGGGGATTGATCTCGATCAAATCGCCGGAAATCATCCTTCCCGATAACGTTTCGATCGTGACATGGTCTCCCAATTTTGATTCATCGGAAACCAGAAAGCCGTTCAAATGCATAACAAGCGGCACCTTTGCCGTTTCCTCGGGGATGTTCGGCGCCCGCTCGCCGACCTTTAGGATGGTATCCGAGATTTTCACCCAAGACCCCTTTTTGGCTGTTTGTGGCATATTCGCGGGATCACTCGTCCCTTTGAGGGAGGCATACCGGTATTGGCAGATCGGCCATCGAATAGAATCCGGGATCCCAGTCGATAACGGTGGGGATCATATTGGTCGCCAACGCCATTGTTCCTTTGCCGCCCGGTATCTCGGGTTTGATCGCCATAGAAATCGTTGGATCGCCTTCGATCAGAATGTAGTCCCCGGTATCGACTTGTTCGGTTTCCGGATGGATTTGTTGGGGGTGTATGAGTTCGATTACCACTTCATTGCCAATAATGCCTCTGCCGATATGCCGGCATCCGGCAACCATTCCGGGTTCGACTTTCACAACGGAAGTTTCCCGATGCGTCTTCGAGAGGATGGCTTCACGTTCCTCCTCGATCCGATCGAGCTGCCAGCCCAAGTAATCGGCGATCATCTTGATGGATTGGCGGAACCCGATATGACCGACGATCGTTCCGTTTTTAAGCCCGGCTTTGAACTGCTCGGGTGTAGAACCCACGCCTTGGGTTTCCATGACCGTCTTCCCGAAAGGCGAGAGATCATTGATTCTTCGCGCCGTAATCTTCCTAACGTTCAGGCACGCGCCGGTGAGGTTGAGAATCAGTTGATCCAACACGAAACCCGGATTGATACCGGTCCCCAACACCGTGACCCCGTACTTTTTCGCCATACTGTCTATCAGTTGCGCCGCTTCTGCGTGGCTTTCAAAGGGATAAGCCATCTCTTCCGCGATCGTAATCACGTTAATGTGTTTTTCGACGCAAAGCATGATTTGCGGGAGTACATTGCCGACAAAGGAATTCGTCGCGATAACCGCGATATCCGGGTAACTTTCTGTCAGAACCTTCGCCGGATCGGAATCGATTTTAACGCCCATCTGTTTTTTCAAACCAAGGTAGTCTCCCAAATCTTTTCCTTTCAATTTTTCATCTTTGTCGATCGCGCCAACCACAAGGATCTGCTCCTTCTTGGCTGCGTTTCTCGCAATGCCGGAACCCATAGCGCCTAATCCCCAACATACGACTCTTATCACGATATCCCTCCTGATTTTCGATCATCGTCGATGATACACTGCTCCTCAAAGAGATTCTATCATAATTTCCTGCGGTTGCATCTCCTTGCGAACTTCCCCTATTTCTACATATCCGGTTTAATCGCCCGTATGCTTCGTTTTCTATGCGTTTGCGTGAGTATGTTATGAAACTTGATATTTAGGTTATAATCAGCCTGAGAGAGTTGTACCCTTAGCGAGGTGACATCGTGAATCCGCTCATATTAACCGTTGACTGCGGTACGCAAAGCATTCGCGTCGCGATCATCGATGCCCGTGGAAAACGGGTTGGTTTTGAGAAAAGCGCTTATGAACCCTATTTTTCGCAACCACCGGGTTGGGCAGAACAAGCCCCCGAGGTCTCTTGGAAAGGGTTATGCGAGGCCTCCCGAAAACTGAGCGCAAATAATCCCGGCCTTGTCGCGGGCCTATCCGGTATGGTGGTTTCTACCTTAAGGGATTCGGCCGTCGCGATGGATGAAGGCGGGCGTGTCCTGCGCCCGTCGATCATTTGGTTAGATCAGCGAAAATCTTTGAGAAAAGTCCCCTTCTCCCTGAAAGACCGCGCCGCCTTCTTTGTCAGCGGGATGCAAAAAACCGTTGACATCATCTGCGCGAACGCCAAATCGAACTGGATGATCGACCACGAAAAAGAGATATGGAACCATACCGATCGATACGTGATGATCTCCGGCTATTTCTACTATCGTTTAACCGGACGATGGACGGATTCAATCGCCTCCCAGATCGGGCACTTCCCTTTCGACTACAGAAATCATCGTTGGGACAGCCCCGGCAGTTGGAAGTGGATCGGATTCGGAATCGACCGATCCAAACTGCCGCAGTTGGCCGAACCGGGCACTGAAATCGGAGGGTTGACGACCGAAGCGTCGAAAGCTTGCGGCTTGCCCGTAGGGCTGCGTGTCGTCGCGGGAGGTTCGGACAAAGGGTGTGAGACCATCGGCAGCGGGTGCGTCGCCCCGCATGCCGCTTCTATCAGCCTCGGCACGACCGCTACCATCCAGATCACGATCCCCAAGTATATCGAACCCATCCGATTTATGCCCGCCTACCCCGCCGCCGTAAAGGGAGGCTACAACCCCGAAGTGGAAATATTCAGGGGGTATTGGATGATCACCTGGTTCAAGCGAGAATTCGGCATGGTAGAGGTTCATCGGGCGAAGGAGATCGGTGTTTCCCCCGAAGAACTGCTAGATCAACGTCTGGCAGAGATCCCGCCCGGATGCCACGGGTTGCTCCTGCAACCCTATTGGAGCCCGCACGTAAAAACGCCGATCGCCAAGGGGGCGATGATTGGTTTCGGGGAGGTGCATACGCGGATGCATATCTACCGCGCCATCGTCGAAGGGATCAATTACGGCCTCATGGATGGCATGGAGAAGATCGAGCGGCAATCCGGGATCCCGATTTCTGAAATTCACTTATCGGGAGGGGGCGCGCAAAGCGAGCCGATTTGCCAGATTACCGCCGATATGTTCGACCGGGAAGTCTTCCA
>CAZMHO010000058.1:12246-13226 GCA_964566085.1 uncultured Thermotogaceae bacterium
CAGCCCGCCGAACATGAAACCTCCACCTTGGGCGCGGCGATGATCGGATTCGTCGGGTTAAAGATCCACACGGACTTCTCACAGGCGATTCGTGAAATGGTCAGATACCGGACGACTTACCGGCCGAATCCTCAAAACGCCGAAATCTATCGCAATCTATACAAAAAGGCCTATCGAAAGATTTTCCCGAAGTTAAAAAATATCTATCGCGATATCAAGGAGACGATACACTACCCGCCGGATTGAGCGCTCTCCACTTTTTCCAACACGCGTTTTAACCGATCGGGGTAATCGGTGATAATACCGTCTACCCCTTGGCGGATCAAGGTTTCCATGCCTTCTTCCCGATTGACGGTCCATGGGATGATCCGCATTCCATGACTGTGAGCGGCTTCCACCCAATCGGCAGAGAAGTCTTCATATCGGGGGGAGAAAACCGCTACCCCCAGTTCAGCCAACGTTTGGAACAGATCCTCATCGGACAAGGGACGGCCTTCCGACGTATAGTATCCGGGTTTCAACGTATTCGCCGCGGAATACAGCGCAGCCGTTTGAAGCCCGGGGTTGATTTCGCGAACCATAAGCAGCGTCTCCCAATAAAAGGATTGGACGATCACCTGATCCTCGATCTCCCAATCGGCTATCAAACCCGTGAGAAGCCGGGCGAAGGCGGCCGGCTCCGGACTCTCTGAAGGCTTGTCTGGAGCAATCTTCATCTCGATATTCAGCATGATCGGGATCCCCGTTTCGATACGATACGCCTTAACCAACGCCATCACTTCGGCGAGGGTCGGGATCGGTTCGCCGGGAATCTGCTTCTGGCCAGAGATAAGGTAGTCCGAGCGCATGACGCCAGCGGTATAAGGGATCAACTCCTCGCGCGTCAGCGCGTAAATGGGTATGGGGAAGATCAGAAACCGCCCGTCTTTTTGAATCTTTTGCGGATTGAGGAATCGGTCATGGGAGACGACCAGGACATG
>CAZMHO010000059.1:0-12938 GCA_964566085.1 uncultured Thermotogaceae bacterium
GTCTTCAAATGTCGCGAACCGTTGTTTGCTTATCTCATGGGTCACGAAATCACGGATTTCCGTTTTTGGGATCTCGGTGTTCCTCATCAGGAAGTAGTAACTATTTAAGGCAAACGCTCTATTTTCGGACTCCACAAATAGCTGTTGGAGTTTTGCCATAACGCCTTTTGTGACTTTTTGCGCCATCAAATCCTTTACTTTTTTGTGAATCGCGAATAGCTCTCGGGTTGTCATACCTGCTCCGTATTGGAGTTTCTTTTTTTTATCTCGGACTTCACTGAAAAATGGTTTGTCTAGGAAGCGAAAAGCCGCGTAATGCTCGTTCGTTTCTCTCGAAGATTGCGCCCGCTCATGTTTCGCCTCATCTTGTAAGGCTTCTACGATTTGAAAAATGAATTTTAAGGGGACCGTTTTGGGCAAGACCACCATCCCAAAGGAAAAAGTGATGGATTTCTCTGTTCGAAGGGGTTCTAATTGTTTTTCGAGGGTTTCCAGCACTTGAAAGATTTGGGCCGGAGGTAGAATCATGAGAAAGTCATCTCCGCCTCTTAAGGGAACTGCATAATGGTCGATGATTTTTGAGGATTCCTCTATCGCCCTTTGTAAATATTCCCTGAGTTGAAGGCTAAATTCCGAAAACTCTTCGGCGGTATTCATCTTTTGATAGACATTTCCTAAAGAGTTACCGTCCCCATAGACGACTCCGATGTAGCCTTCCTCCGGTTTTTCTTCAAGCTTTCGGGTTTCTTTTGCCCTTTTTGAAATGCGGTCCAAATTAAAGGTTACTTTTAGATCTTCAATTATTGATGATTCCTGGATCTTTTGATGACATGCTTTACAGATATATTCACTGTTATAAGGATAATTCTCGTCTCTTTCTCTATTCCCGCAAAGCGGGCAAGGATTACTCAAAACTCGTTCCTGAGCAAGATTTTCGGCGATGCGTTGCTTTTCTTTTTCCAATTCGAGAGCGACTCGTGAATAGATTTTTGGAAAATTTCCCGAATCTTTCAAACCTTTACAGCGGAACCATTGGGGATAGTTATCGGTATACATAGACCGTTCATCGAACTCGAACTCTACGAAAGCGACCGGGTGGTCATACAGATATTTCTTCTTATTCTCTTCGAATATCTTCCGTAGTTCGGATTTATCGTTTTGGACGACGAACAACCCGGTACCACCGCCAGTAAACAAGCACTTGTTTTGAACCGAATCCGCAGTTTTCATGCTCTCATCAAAACGATCAATCAAACGGCTCGCCCCGGCTATCGCTTTGAATTCCAAGGATTCAAACAAAAAGTTGTGGATAGACTGCACGTCATAAGCAAAGACTCGCAAAAACGCTCACCTCCAATAAAAGAGTTTGCTTTCGGTATTTTATTCTGCTTCGTCAACATAGTGAAAAACAGAATCAAAGCTAAAGGGTAGCAAAGAAAAGGTTATCCCGGCTTTTTTCAAAGCCTCGTTGTCGGCCTCCAACAAACGGACCTGTTTAGAGTAACTGTTTTCAAAATCTTCACATTTGCTCCCTTTGACTTTCAATTTCAGTATGGGGCTTTCTCTGCTATTCAAATAAGGAAGTACGGCTTTTACTCCTGAGTGTTTGTTGAAATGCGCCTCTTGTGTGGTTTTAAAAGCAATTTTAGATTTCAAAATTATCTCCTCAGGGATTTCTTTTCCATCAATAAGGCATGCGAAGAGTTCGGTTTTTTCTTTGTCGCTCAGCGTTTCATAAGGGGAGATGCACTTACCTTTGTAAAATTCAATTTCCTCCTTTGTTCTCCGCTCTCTCTCTTTTCTATAGTACTCGTCTACTACGCGGTCCGTTTGGACATCCATTTCATCCAAAATTTTAAGCATCGCGGCTACCTGAATACTGAGCTTTTGCCATTTTGGATCCCGCTCTACATATTTATCGTTTATGATTAATGGGGTATACTCGACATCGTAACATTTCCATAAGAATTTCATAAGTAACTCTTGTTCTTTTTGTTTCAAGCTATCCGTTACCTGCTTTTCCGATTTATTCAGATTGGCGTTTTTATCCTTTTCAAATGATTCCGTCGCCGCGAGTATCATTTCTTTTCGGTGATATAGGCAAATTAGACACAAGGCATTCCAAAGGTCTTTCGATAAAGCTTCCAGCCTAAGTGGTCCTCGATCTCTGCAAAGTAAATAAACGGTGAACACGTGGTGAAACCTCCGTACAACATCCGGAAAATCCGCAGCCAAAAGAGGCTTTGAATCTTCTTGGATGCTCGGTAGGGTGAATATCGTGTGTCCTATATCGTGGAGATATGCGGAAGCGATAATCAAAAATAGATATTCGTCCTTTTCGTAACTGCTCGAAATTTGCAACCGATCCCAAAAATGTCTTTCATCTTGCTCCAACAAATATCGAAACCGATCAAGTATCCTTTCACTATGTTTTTTTGAGTGTTCGACAGTTTCTGGTATCTGGTCTCCTATCCAAAGATGGGACCAAATCGGAATTGAATCATGTAAAAGCTTTCTGAGAGCAGGATCCTCGATTTTCGTTATTAACTGTTCCTCATATAAGAATGTGTATGCCAAATCCTCCTCTGTTTCTCCTAAGGCGGCCAGAAGATTGAAGCTTTCTTCGTTCCCAGAACGAATACGCGTAATTTCCGTGAAGAATTTTTGGAAGTCCCAATTAACAGGCAAGGGAGGGAATTGCATAATTTTTCCCATCTTTTCTTGCTTATAAAAAACGGGTATACGGAAAATCGAAGCTAAAAGGTAACAATAATCAGAAAGGACTTTGTATCCTGCTGTGACGATCATTGCGCAAGAAAGGCTCCTACGTTTTTCTATAATATTTTTCAATACCCGTAGGAATACTACTGAAGAATCCTTTGGATTTTCGATCTCGAAACCAGTCGCAACGGTCTCAAAAGAAAGCTTTCCCTCCGTATTTTTTTCGATAACGGATCCCAACAGATTTGCGATCTTTCCTCCGATGTTTCCTGTGTATAGTAGAAATATATGAAAGTGTTCTTTCGCAAGCAGTTGCATAACCTCTTTTATCGATTGGTACTCTGCGCAATCGTATACTAAATTGCCGAGTTCAGTTTCATAAGAAGAAAAGTTATCTTCGTCTATTTCTTTCCGTTTTTTAAAAGCGTGAAAGGTCATTTCGTTAGGTATTCTTTGATTATCATACCATTTATCCAAAAGCGAAGTTCCGACAGTGACGAATAAATCCATCCTATACACCTCTTTACGAAACAATCTTAAACATCCCGAAACCCTGAGCGTTTTTACTGCCGAGGCCGGTGTGGTAAGCCACGTGCATCAGCTCGCTGCTTCCGGAGATGTGGAATTTTCCGGTGTACCCTTTGATGATGAATCCTTTATAGCGGACGATCGATTCGTTTTTTGAGAGGTCAAAACTCATCGGCGCGATGTGGAAATCAAATGGGTTGGACCCGATATCGTGGATGGAAGAAAGCTTGTTTCTCAGGTTCTCCTCGATCGACTTCGGGAATTCGGGATCGTAAGGCTTGAAGTAATGGGTCTTCTTTTTTTCATCGACATAAACGGTTTCATACGCGACGATAGGGGAGAGAGCAACGACATCCATTTCCAATCTATCGCCTGAACGAAAATCAACCGGATCCGCAAAGGCTTTCGCGTCGATGATCTCGAACTCTTCGCTCCCCAAGCGTATCGCGTGATCGGTAATCAGATGCTCGATCACGATATTCGGCATTGGGTCTACCAAGAACGAAGCGTAGAATTCGATGGGATTGCGAATAAGGAAATAATCCCCGTCCCGCTTCATCCCTTCCGAAAAAATCCGGGAAAACGTATAATGCCGAAAAACCTTTCCTTCCGTACAAAAGCCGGTGTCGTGCAGAAAGGGCATTTTTTCTCTAAAGATAGAATATAAGTAGCTTTGAAGGTATTCGTTGTAGTGTATCGGAAGGCGGGCCGTTGTATTTTTCGGCCGGGCTGTTATTCCGAATCGCATGTCATTCCCCCTCTTTTCGCAGTTCTCGTTGAGCGTGATGCGAAGTATGATCAATTAAGTTTACCATAAAATTTATAAAAGTGTCTATTATTGTTGCGATACTTTTCAATGAGACAAATTTGATGTGGCCAAAAACCGAATGGTCTCTAAAGGAAATGAAGAGGTCGCAAACCCTATGGAATATTGGTTTCTGAGGCAATGCGACGCAATAGAGCTAAGTCAAAACTTCAAACGAGACAAAACGGTAATCCAATGCGGTCTTTGGCGCGCTTCTCAATGTTTTAGACCCCATGTAGCCCTTGATATAGGAAATCGCCTTTGCTTTGAAGCAAATTCTTTCGCCGCCGCGGGGCGAGATCGGAAACTCTTCGACGGGAACCCAGAAGTCGCTTTAGAGTGGCCGAACTGATCGACGAAGGCCGTAAAAGCGCCTTTGACTTCTGTTCAAATGGTTTATACACACTTTCGGGGAGTGGCGTCTACAACGGCCTTATGATGATGCAAGGCCGCAATATCAACAGCCATCGCCTATTCAGTCGGTCTCCGGAGTATGCTCTGACGATTGTGGCAAAGATTTTTCGAAAAGCGTAGATATTTCCTCAAGCGAACTGTTCAAGAAGCGCTCGATTTCCTCCCGCGGGAACTGCGGTCTTTTATCCTCTCTTATTCCGCAATGAGAAACAAAGTTTCTACTTTGCGCGATCTTATCCCAAAGGCGAGCAATTCGAGAACCTTTGGGGAAAACACGGTCTTCGTCTCGGTTACTCAGTATTTCCTCATATTTGATTCGTTTGTCTACTGACAGCCAGTCGCTATCTGAACTGTCAAACATCAACGCGTTCACGATCAGCTCCCGAATGGTTTGCAGCGTGTTTTGCTCGTCATGGATTTCGAAATACCAGGCTGCAAGCTGCTTTTCCCGCTCCAATTCATTCGCATCTAAAAGGATTTTCGGACTCTTGCCGGTTTCTTTAACAGCGACCGCTTTCAAACGAGGCATCATCGTTTCTAAAAATTTTTCCGCAATCCAGGGATACGGGAGTCGTTCGAAATACTTATTTATTCGGATAGATTCTATCTTTTCGACAATATCGCGCGCGACGACCCCTATTTCCTGAATATCCGCTATCCGCATAGCAGTGTGAAACTTGGCAAAAAGCTCCGAAAGTTTCTTGAAGTTGCCGAACAAGATAAAATCTTTATTAGGACCTTTTTTCAATTCTTCGTAGAACGTGTGGAAAACATCCGAAAGATACGTTGAATAGCCATCCTGTGTAAAGGCTTTCACGGCGAAACTCCATTCAACGATTTCGGCCGCTGCATTCAATCTTTCGAAGAGGAATTCTTTTTGGACGCCTTTAGCATAGAAAATATCGACGGATTCAACGCTTTTAAGATGATCTTTGATAAAGAGAATCTCCGGAAAGATGACGAGAGGAACTGAGCGGAAAGAGTTCGTGATATCGAAGATGAGTTCGTTTGTAATCTCTCCGTCGACAACATCGAATATTTGTTTAAGCAATCCCTCAATATCATTTGAGTCGTAGACGATCGGTCGGAATTTCGCTTTTGGTAATTGATCCTGAATGATCACGCCGATCGTTTCTTTAAAATCCTGTTCCGATTCCGGAGTGAAAGCCAAACAAATCAATCCGTTTGGATTGTCCCGATACTGTTTTTTCGCCAAAGCGACCGATGCGAATTTTTCCGAGATCACATAATCGGCGATCTGATAAGATGCTTCATCGTACCCTTTTCCCGGAACGCCCCTGCCGACAAAACCCACGAGTAACCAACTGAATCCTTTTTCCTCCATTTTCGTCCTCCTGTCATGCCTTTCGTGTCTATCACGTAACGGGAATCGGTATAATAATAATTCAACTTACTTATTAACTTTTCATCGAATACATTACTGTAGTGCTCGATCACTTGCTTATTATACGACATTTATAATGCATCAATGAAATTTTATCGCGTTCAAGTTACTCGGTTGCTGTGTTCTTATAAGCCGCTTCCGGAAGAACTGAGGTTACCGAAAAAGTACTTCTCGAGATAGCGCCATCGCGCTTCGCTGTTTTCAGTTTTTTCGTAAAAGTCTCTCGCGATCTCGTACTTCGCCTTTATTCTTTTGTTGATTAGCGTCACAAGATCATTATGATAGTTTTTGCCGATATTGAGCAACCTCTTCCGGTTTTTGCAATAAAATTCGAAGGATCTTCCTCGGCCCGTATCGATTTCGAGTTCGACTAAACCGAGAAGGTCCAAGATGCGCAGGAACACTTCGACTTCCTTCCAGTTATCATACGGTTTCAATGGGAAATAAAAAGTCTTCTTTTCCTGTGAATCGGACAGGAAAGAGGTGACGGAGCGCGTAAACTTTTCGAGTGTAAGCGGGTACGCTGAGAAAGCTTGATATGTTCTTTGCTCGTTCGGGCCGTTTTTCTCCCGGATTAGGGCGTACTGGTTATTACGAACGTTGGAAGTGAAAGCGGTCAGGAGAATGGTTCTCACTTTTTCCTTCGCCGAGTTTATCGAGCCGATCTCGGGGTAGCAAAGCGTTTTACTGGCGATCAAGTTATCTAAGTCTTCTTCTCTTGTTTCGGTTCTCAGTTCCTCGCAGAGATCTGAAAGGAGTCGCCATAACTGGTTAACTTTATTCCTAACGAAGCTAACATCGTACCGGTACCGATAGGCGACGTGCACCAAAGGAATCGTTCCGCAACCCAAAACCCCTTCGGGATCGGTCGATAGCATATACAGCAGTTTTTTAACCGAAATTTCTTTGTAAGCTCTCTCCCACAGTTTCGAGATATCGAGTTGATACACTTTGCTGTCGCTGAAAATGGGAGAGCCTGCGAAACGGGAAGGCCTGGAATAGTTTTCGCATATCGCGGAGACTTCGGGCAATCCTTCGATAGTGGCGGAATCGGACGGATTGCGCAAAGCGAAGTAGACATATTGGAACTTTTCTGATTGGAGGGAGAGAAGAGGATGGCCATACTTGTTTTCGAGGTCTTTTTCGATGAGAAAAAGCGCGATTCGGGCTTTTCGTTCCGCTGCCGACTCTGATTCGTTCCACGTATTGCGGAAAAGATAGGTAACATCATCCAGACTGATAATAAACCGGTTCTCTCTCTTCTGTTCTTTAATCAGCGAAAGGATATGCCGGAAGAGATGGTTGATTTTCCATTGCTGCGGAACAGACAACCTGGATAGTTTGTAAGCGAAACCGGGATCCGAAGGATGATAGTCCGTTGTCGCGATGGCCGGCTCTCCGTCTCTCCCTGCGCGGCCGATTTCTTGAAGGTATTCTTCTAAAGTGGCCGGAACGTGAAGATGATAGACAGTCCGAATATCGGGAATGTCGATTCCCATTCCGAAAGCTTTAGTAGCCAGCATAACCGGTTTCTTCCCGGATCTGAAGTCTGCAAAGGCTCTTCTTCTTTCTTCTGCATCCGTTTTTCCGGTGTAAGCGACCACTTTTGGCTCTAAATGGGTAGTCTGAAAAGTATGCAGCATTTGATTGACCTGGGTTACGTAGGGCATATAGACGATGGTTTTCTTATTTTCGCGTACCGAATGCTCGATGGATTCGGTTAACTTTGTCTCTTTCAAATCGCCGACGGAACACTTTTTCCGTTCGCCCGATAGATCGATTCGATTGATTTGCAGGGTGGTTTTCTTCCGAATCTCCGTGTAGAGGATTCTCGGATCATTCAAGTATAGCAAATCGGATACTTCCGAAACGGAATCCATCTCCCCTCCCCAAATCGCTGATGCCGTTGTGGCGACGACAGGGAATCGGAATTTCTTCCGAAGTCGGTGGATAGACGGGCCCAAGTACCCATAATCCACTCGGAATGAAAGCCCCCACTCCAGAACGAGATGGGCTTCATCGATGACGACCAACCCGATTGACTCCAAAGGGCATAGCGAGGCGATCCCGTTTGAAAGCAACATTTCCGGAGAGACATAGAGCAAACAGACCTCGTTTTTCTGTATGCGTTCGTGAATGGCATTTCGCTCTTCGCAGGACAAATCCCCATCTATGTAAACGCTCAGATTGTCCGACATTGCCCTTACTTGATCGTGCATTAAGGCTTTTATGGGAGATACGACGATCGTAACCTTGCCATGCTTCTCATATAAAAACCTGGCGGTGTACTGGTAGACTAAGGATTTTCCGCTACCCGTTCCCGCGATGAAGAATAGGTCTTTAGGTTCTTTTTGGTCGAATTGGTCGATTAAGTATCGGATCAGTTCTTCCTGACTTATTTTAAAAGGGTTCCCGAACTGGGAACGCGCGTTGTAAGAAAGGAAATTCTCAAAACCGAACCAGTCATATAACCGATCTTTCATTTCTCTGATTGTAAGCGTCTTATCCGGTATATACCCTGTAAAAACGGCGATTTGAATCGGTTTGTTTTGGCTGATTTGCCGTTCATAATAGGATAACAGCCAATCGCCTTTTTTTCGAAAAGCGCTATCGGAAAGCAAAATGACGTCGATGGGCTGTTCGGTGTCTTGCGAGACGCAATCGCAATGCGCTTTCAAAAGAGAGACCAGCGATTTCGGCAAATCCTTTACGAAAACCGTTTTTCCGGTTAAGGCACTTTCCAAGCTATCTGGATCCGCAAATTCTGAAGCATCCGGAGCAGTAAGAATATCGAAAGCGTCACAGTCTTCAAAAAAGCGCGGATCGAGTCGGGAGACTCCTCTGATGGAGGCGTAGTTTTCGGGGAAGACTTCGGATAAAGCGGTAGATAACTCGGTATACTTTGTTTCGAAGACAGAAGGAAAAGAAAGGCAAGCGGTTCGGCCTATACTATTCGAAAGAATCGGGGCTAAGGATCTAAGAATAGCGAACACGTGTTCGGAAATGAGTAAAAAGGAGCTTCCTGTTGTCGAAGAATTTGCGACCCAATTCTTGGAAAGAAGGCCGAAAAGCGTCTCGGGTTGGCGAAGACCGGCGAACCATGGAATATCCATTGTTGCGGATTCCAATAGGCCTAAGGCGCAGGGGTAAGCGTCGCAAATGGAAGAAAGGGCTTCGGGAGGGAAGTTTTTCAGAACAACCGATCGATATCCCAAAGAACGCAAAGACTCAAGTTTTTCCTTGATCTTAGCTAACGCCATTTACTCCTCCTTTAAAAAAAGGCCCTTTCCTTTATCCGGGAAAAGGCCTGCTTTTGAAAACATAGAGAGCTTTCGTTGCCACACACGTGAATCGATACTTTCGTTGTGATGTTCCGTGACGGCATGACGCCGAAAAAAGGGTTAACTAATCGATAGACCACCCCCCTGTTTTATGTAAGCTCCCTTTCTGATTACACATCTCTTTGATTCGGTTTCTGGTCAAGAATATATACACACTTTAAGTTTCCCGAACGCGAAAAGAGAAGGCACCCTTCAACTGGTCCCATCGTCGCCTTGTTTGAATTGGAACACGGCGAGGAGCCCTTCGACTCTGAATGAGAGGAGAATCAGAATAGGTCGTTTTATAGAGGAATTCTTCCGCTTATTTCCGGATGCAGCCTGGCATAGTACCTGAAAGAGCGTCGGATTTCGCGTCTGACTTTGAATTGGTTGACAAGGTTCCTATCCTTGAAACAGAGGAGGCGCTTCGCGGTTTTTTCGGGGAGAAACGCGTAAACTCGGCAAAAAGCCTCGCGGAGGAACAACACGGATACAGAACATCCCGTGGTATCGATACCCAAGGGCGTATTGTTTTTCAAAAACGGAAGGATCGTTTTATAAACGCGCACCGCATCTTCTAAACTTGAAGAAAATTCGGGGCCGATCAGTTCTTTGATATTTAGGACCATCCTCATGCGACTTTCCCTCCTTTGCTTACTGCCGGATTATCGGTAAACCGAAAACCATAATAAGCCAGAAGCGCTTCGATTTCCGTCGGTTCGTCTCGGTCCAACAACTTCGTGAACGTCTCATTACAAAAGTTACCGTTAAAAACCACAACTTCCCTGTATTGGGTCGAAACCACGAATAAGGGGCGCAAGATATGCGCATTCACAGCTTCGGACGGTAACGCCAATGTTTCCTTTGAGGGGAGAAGAATGTCTCTGCTTTGAAAAAAAAACGCGCGATTGCGATCCGCGAAATCCGGTGGAACGAAGTCCGTAACAAACAATACCTTATGCGGCGCGGAGGTAATGAGTAATAAATAGATAAGGTATTCGGTAATCCCTTTTTCTAAGACTGCCGAGTAGTTTTTATAACACGCTTTCGTCATATACCGGATAAACCTCCGAATCTTCCTTCGAGGTGGAACGCCACTTCTGGAAGTATTCGCCATCCTGTTTGTAAGACGTTTCGCTATTTCCAGGTAATCCGACACAGTCAAAAAAACATCATCTCCTTCTTTAGAATAGATGCCATTTTCGATGGTTACGGAATCCTTATTCGGATGTCAAAGACCAGAAGGTATTTTTTACTCGCTGCGGTTTCGGAATACTAAGAGCTGATCGCGTGTTATGAAAAAGACGCGCCCCTCATATAAAACACGGATCGGATCATATGAACTCTATGTGCGTAGAAAGAACGATACCGAGAATTCCTTAAGTACATACAAGAATAAAACAGAAGATGACGATTACCGCTGAAAGGTGTGCGTTTTAACCACGATGATTAAGAATGTTGAAATAACGGAGGGGATTATACCACATCGTTCCGGGATTTCCAAATTTATCGCAGTTATCGTCCCAAGCAATATCTTTTTCATAGTTTAAGAGATACAAGAATCGTCGAAAGGAAACAGGGAACTCAGGTGAAGACGGTCTTACGGTTCGAAAGTAGGAGTAAACGCGTGAACGACACCGGGGTATAACACGAGTTCTTCTTCCGATAATTCGTTTTTGTAGAAGCAACTGTAATGTGTCCGATACTCTTCGATCCAACCTTTAACGATTTTTTCGACATTTGCCGGAATCCCGATGAAAGCAAGGCGTTTTTTGACTTTGTATCGGGGAAATGAGCGGTAGAGCTGGCTAAAGGCGACATGGGCGAAAGTGGGCGCTATGAGAGTAATCCCCTCCATATCAACGATCACTTTCGCCCCTGCCCTAATGGCTTTTTCGATCTCAAAGCTGACCTTATCGGCCAGCTTGAAATCCTCTGCAAGGGGAGACCCTATCTTCTCGCTTAACTTATAAACGACAGTTTCCATAACCCCCTCCTCCTAAACGTTACTCGCTTTTTTTTCCTCAAAACAAGAAAACCCGCCGTATTGAAGCAGGAGTTCGAAAAAATCAGGATAAACCTCGATCGCGAAACGGATAAATAAAGCAATGGACGGCTCGAAGATAACGACTTCTTTAAACTGAACGCTGATTAGACCTAATGGCGTTTTAGAATGGCTAAAGTTCTGCTCAGGAATAAGCCCGTCCAGGAAATCGGTATCGATTTCGCGGGTGATCAATTCCCGCTTAAGCGCAGGGTTTCGCGCGGCGTTTGGGTTAAAACTCGTTATAAGATAGATTGGTACTTCGGGATCGTTCATCGACTTTAAAAATGTGGCATATAACGGAGGGTGCTCCGTAACGAATCTGAGGTGGTGTAACCGAATAGCCGCCCCGACATACCGGATCAGACCTTTGCGGTATTCGGTTAACGCGCCTCGTCTATCACCGGCCAAAAAAGGTTGCTTCTGAACGGCGATATTCAGAGCCGTCAATCTTTCCGCATAACGGATTCCTTGAGTAACGCAGTAGCGATAACGCAATGCTTTAAGAAGAAACATAGAACCTCCTTTCCGCTCGAAATCATAAGAGGGGGGGTAAAGAAAGAGCTACCTCACCGATAGTTACTACACACTTCGCAATGTCTACATTATCGCGAGTTCGTACGGAAGGGATAAGGCGAGTTATTCATAATCGATTGAATGGCAAGCGCCTGTTCGTTGCTTGACCGCCAGAATGGTCGGATTCGTAATGCATCCTCTGTACTCGGTCGTTTCACTTTTGTGGTTTTTACCCTTATCATAACCGTTTTTATCGAAACCGGACATATCGAATCCATTTTCATCAAATCCCGTTTTTGTCAGCTTATTCTTCTTTGCCTTATTCCAACCGCGTATGGTGTATCCTTCACGGTCATACCCCTCACGATCATACCCTTCCGGATTATATGAGTTCCCGGTATAACGGTGAATGTTTTTCTCGTTAAATCCGTCGCGACCGTAGCCACTTCGGTCATATCCTCCTTTATGATAACCGTCGCTATCGAAACCGTTTCTATCATAACCGGACAGGTTGTAAGGCGTTTGGGTATAGCAGTGGATCCCTTGTTTATCGAAACATTTTCGGTCGTATCCCTGCCGATTATAACCGTCGCGATCGTAGCCATCCCGATTGTAACCAGAGGGGCACAAGCGCGTTTTCGTATCCCGATGTATCCCTGTTCTATTGAATCCCTCGTTGTTAAACCCCTCGAAGTCGTATCCTCCGAAATCAAAACGGGATTTCGTACCTCGATGTGTCTTTTTGGCATCGAAACCGTTACGGTCGTATCCATTTTTGTCGTATCCGAATAAATTGAATCGGTTTCCAGTATCGGGATGTATCCCCGACTCATCGAATCCGTTTCGATCGTAACCGGCCCGATTGAAACCGCGCGGACTGTATCCCTCACGATCATACCCTTCTCGGTTATACCCTGATTTATTAAAATTGGTTTTCGTATCGTGATGCATTCCGCGCTCGTCGAATCCCTGCTTATCGAAACCTATCCGGTTATAACCCCGCGGATCGTATGGGCCGCGTGTATCGCGGTGTATTCCGTCCCGATTGAAGCCTTTCCGGTCAAAACCATTCTGGTTAAACCCCTGAAGGGTATACCCTTCACTATCGTATCCCTTGCGATTGAATCCTGAGGGATTAAACATCGTCGCGGTATCGCGATGCAAGCCCCTGACATCAAACCCCAG
>CAZMHO010000060.1:0-12930 GCA_964566085.1 uncultured Thermotogaceae bacterium
GGGGTTTTCGGAGACTGCGGATACTGGTCGATAAGTTGTTCAAAAGACGCGCGCATCTCCCCTTCGTTCCCCTGAGAGGCGTAATACCTGCCGCGAATATACAGATACCCGCCTTTCGACCCCGCGGACAGCTGATCAAAACTCGCATCCCTCAACGCCTCAAAGGCAGAGATGAGATCGCCCTTTTTCAAGAAGGCTTCGGCTCTCAGGTACTTTAGTTCAGCGGTTAGTGCCGAATCAACCGTTGTTTTAAGGGCAGCATCGATTTGCCTGGCAATTTCCAGAGGGTCTTGATTCGTTTCCAACATCACGGTATACTTTTTCAAAGTCACCGTTTTGTAATATTTTTTTGAAATATCGTTTCGTAAAATCCAATCGTACTCGCTCAACGCCGAAGTTGGCAGGTTTCGGGCGATATAGGTTTCGGCTAAGTATAACGCCGCATCCAAAGCGGCACTAAGATCTTTCGTGATCTCATTTTTCAACGTCTCGAACTGCTTCTGCGCTGTCGCGAAGTCTTTGGCGTTCAGCGCGACGATCCCCAAGTTCAGGATTGCCTGGCTTCTCTCCGCGTCAGAGGCGTTCTTCATCGCGTTTTCGTACGCGATCTTCGCCTTTGCGAAGTCACCCGTCTGAAGGAAAAGGTCGCCTTGGAAGGTATACCCCTGGTAGATCGCGGCTTGATTGCCCGAACGGATTACCCGATCGATATAGTCTTGCGCCCGCTTCATATCCCCGGTCTTTTGGTAGAGTTGGGCGAGCGCAAAGTTCGCCTCCTGATAAAAAAGGCCGGAGGACAGGACACGCTGCAAAAGAACCTCCGCTTCCGAGTACCGGCCCAAAGAGACGTATACCTTCGCGCTCTCGAGATCCAGCGCCGTTCCCTGAGAAGGGAAAGTCGCTTTCATCTGGTTTAGGTAGGCGACCATTTTCGCCGAGTCACCGGTATTACGCATGATATCGATCGCCTGTTTGGCTATTTCAAAGGTTTCGATCGGATACTCGACCGCTCCCGCGGTGATCGCCTTGTTCCAGTTTGCAAAGGCGGTCTCGTGATTGCCCGACTTGTAGGCCAACCATCCCATCGCGTTATAAGCGTCGACCAGCTCACGGGCGCTTTTGGCGCTTCCGATGATATACTCGATATATCGCGCGGCGTTCTCGTATTCGCCGGTTCGGTATAACAACTCGACGTGCAGCATAAAAATCTCATCGCGGTACCGGGTCGTCGAATAATTCCGCACCAAGTCCTCGGAGTATTTCAACGCTTCCCGATAGTTTTGAAGGTTCATCATCGCGCGGATCGTCTGGTAAATGCTGGCCGCCATCAGTTCGGGGCTCTGCCCGAACTGATTCGCGCGTTCGAAAGCCATAATCGCCGATGGAAAGTTCCCCTGCTCAAAGAAGATCAATCCTTTATAGTAACTGGCAAATCCAACGGTATCGGGATCGGTTATCGCGTCGAAACTCGCGGAAGCGGCGAGATAATCCCCTTTTGCTTTCTGGATCATCCCTTTGAGCAAATAGTAGTCCTGTTGATATCCCGAAAAGCTCACCAGTTGCTCCAGTAGGATCAATGCCTGGCTCAGCAGGAAATCACGGTTGCTCTGTTGCGTTTCCACAGCCATGTGATAGGTGGCGTAACACTTCGAATACACCGCGTAGGGGTAGTCCTGATCGTCTTTTCCGGTGTACTGCAGCGCTTTGTCGTAGGCTTCAAGGGCTAAACTGTAAAACCCTTTGTAGAAGTAGGCGTCTCCTGTGAGCAAATGGGCTTTCGAAAGGACGTAAGGAGACGACCCTCGATCCAGTATAATCTTTTGCAGATCTAGAATCGCAGCGTCGAGCAAAGAGAAATCATTGAGTTCGTAGGCCAGTAGGATCTTAGACTGAACGCTTTTCAACTCGAATAAATCTTGAGAAAAGGCCGTTAGCGTCAAACAGGAGAACAACAAAGCGAAAACGAGAATTTTTTTCATCAAACCCCCCCATTTACGATTCAATAAAATACGCGTTTCTAAAATCATTCAATTCCCTTTCATGAATCTCCCTTATCTGCCCTGGATTTTCTATTCCTTTGAGCGTAAAGGACCCGATTTGATCGCGACGCAGATACACCACCTGAGTGCCGGCAGTCTCAAACATACGACGCACCTGCCGTTTCTTCCCTTCGTGAATGACGATATGCCAACACGGTTTGCCTTCTAATCCTTTCTTTTCCAGACGGGCTTTCGTCAGTTTTGCTTTCGCCGTCATCACGCCGTCGATCGGAACTCCTGATTCCAGGATTCGCTTTTGTTCAGGGGTGATCTCCATTTGTAAAACCGCTAAGTAAACCTTCGGAATCTCGTGGGAGGGATGCGTGATCTTTTGCGTGAAGTCCCCATCGTCCGTGAGTATCAGCAATCCCTCGGTGTCTTTATCCAATCGACCGGTCGGATGCAGCGGCCCCGATAGGCCATGGACGCGCCTTACGTAATCGATAACCGTTTGCCGCCCTTGCGGATCCGTTACCGTCGTAATGAGCCCACGCGGTTTATGAAACAGGTAATAGTGATGGTTGAGCGGCAAAGCGCAGACCGTCCCATCAACTGTGACGAGATCCTTCTCCGGATCCACGGCCGTCCAAAATTCTAAAACGACCGCTCCGTTCACCCTCACCCGTCCCTGTTCGATGATCGCGTTGATCTTTCGCCTCGCGCAGAGCCCGCACCGATGGAGGTAATACTGCAACGTCATCTTAAAAGGGTTCGATGAGGCAAACTGATAGCCCCACTTTGCGGGCCGATATCTCGATTTCAACGGTGAGATGGTCTTTGAACCGGTGCCGTTCACTCTCGATAAAAAAACGCGTTTTGAACTCGACAGTCCCCAGCAGCCAATCCATCGTATTTAAGGTATCCGGACTGCGTATGATCGGAAACCCGATACCCAACTGAAACATCCACGGGTGAAGGTAGTACTGGCCATATAAGCCCGCCCCCAACCAGTAACTGCTGTTTTGCCATACTTCCCAATTGGAGAAGTCGGACGACGTTTCGGAAGGGTCTTTATAGGTGTCGTAAAAATTGCCGAACTCGAAGGTGCCGAAAAGCCCGAAGCGATACCCTTCTTTCGTTTCTCGCCTGCCCAGCAACGGAATCATCGCGTCCAAATCAAAATTGAGGTAGTTCGTCGGAGTCGCCTCTCGGTCGCCGGAATCGCTGAAGGAAAATTGCGGATGATAGGTGATGTCGAGAGAGAGCATATCGTTGAATTGATTGAATAATCCCAAATCAAGGTTCCATCCGTGATTGGCAAAGCTGAACGGCGCGAAACGATAGCCCGTTCCGATCTCGAATAGCATGCCGAACGCGGATAGTCCCAGAACGGAAAAGAGGAAGAAACCGCAGAGGCGCGATTTCATTGGGACCCTTCCTGTCCGGGCAAGTATTGGGAACCGATGTTCGCGACCAACCCTTTTAAGGACAAATTGGTCAAAATGCGATTGAGGTTCGCCGGTTGGAATCGGGTCTTCTCCATCATACGGTCGAACTGGTCGCACCCCTCTACAATGAGCGCGTAAACGGTTTTTTCTTCGGGCGTCAGCGATTCGGCGGCTGCTTCGTGGGGTGGCGTTTTCGGTGTGGTGGGAAGCAGCCACGGGTATTCTTCTACGATATCGCTCGCGTCCGTCACCAACTTGGCTCCTTTCTTGATCAACCCGTTCGTGCCTTCGGACAGGGCGCTTTGAATCGATCCCGGTATGGCAAACACATCGCGGTTCTGGGATAGCGCATATTGGACCGTAATCAATGATCCGCTCGTCTTGGAGGCTTCGATGACTAAGACCCCCTGGCTTAACCCGGAGATGATGCGGTTTCTTTCCGGAAAGAAGTAGATCTCGGGTTTTTGCCAGGGCAGGTATTCGCTTACCAGGCAGCCTTGTTCCGCTACCTTGCGAAAAGCGATCGTGTTGGATACCGGATAGATATGGTCTACGCCGAAACCCAGCACCCCTATTGTATGCGTGCCTTTTTCGATCGCCGTTACGTGCGCCATCACGTCTATTCCGTAGGCTAACCCGCTCACGATCGTAATCTTATACTCCGCCAACTGGCTGATGATCTTCTGAACGGCGTACTTTCCGTAAGAGGATGGTTTTCGCGAGCCGACGCAAGCGATCCTCAATTCCGAGCCGGAAAGCAAAGAGACCTTCCCTTTTACAAACAGGACTTGGGGTATCGGCTCGATCTCCTTCAGAAGAGGCGGATAACCCTCCTCTTCCGGAAAGATCACCGTAATGTCCTGGCGCCCCAAAACCTTTAGGCACCGCTCGGCGATATCATCGCTCCAAAACTGCTCGACTCTTCGTTTCTTTCTTTCCAACGTCGGGTCCGTATAGGCTTTCAGGAAATCGGGGATCGAAGAAAAGGATTCGACGGTTTCTATTTCCGCCGGAGTAAAGATCTTCGAACCTCGGAGAGCCAACCGTTCAATGTTTTCCACGCGTTATTCCCTTCACAGAATATACGATGAGAGATCCTGGTCCGCGACAATCGGACGCATGACCGAGCGGACATAGGCTCCGTCGATCATCTTATACGTGCTATCGGTATCCGGCGCTTCAAAGGATATTTCTTCCAAAACTTTTTCGAGAACCGTATACAACCTTCGCGCTCCTATATTTTCCAGTTTTTCGTTGAGTTCAAAGGAGAGGTGGGCGATCTCATGTATCCCCGTTTCATCAAAGACCAGGGTGACGCCGTCCGCGTCGAGCAAGGCTTTATACTGTTTCACCAATGAGCATTCCGGTTCCAGCAGGATCCTCTCAAAGTCTCGTTCGGTCAAAGGCTCTAACTCTACCCGTATTGGAAATCGGCCTTGCATCTCGGGGATGAGGTCCGAAGGTTTGGAGATATGAAAAGCTCCCGCCGCGATAAACAAGATGTGGTCTGTACGAACGATACCGTACTTCGTCATCACCGCCGTACCGTCGATTATGGGAAGCAGATCCCGTTGAACGCCCTCGCGGGAAACATCCGGTCCCGAATTTGATTTGGATGTGGAGGCAATTTTATCCAACTCGTCTATAAAGATGATCCCGTCATTTTGCGCCAACTCCAACGCGTCGGTTGTGACTTTGTCCATATCGATCAGCTTTTCCGATTCGATCGGTATCAATATTTTCCGGGCCTGGGAGACGGTCATCCGCTTTTTGATTTTTTTAGCCGGCATCAGGTTCCCCAAAAACCCTTGCAAATCGATCTCGAGATCGCTCATATCGCCTCCGAGGCCCATCATACCGAGCGGCGGATTTTGAGTTTTTTCGATCTCGAGATCGATGAACTGGTCGTCCAACTCCCCTTGGCGATAACGTTCGGCGATTTCCATCGGATGGGTGGCCGGCGCATCGGGGCCTAAAGTATCCGGCTTCCGGTTCGCCTCGGTTTCGCCTCCGGCACAGGGCTCCAAAGGGGTTTTTGGGTCCAAAAACCGGCTGAAGAAATCCCCGAGTTTCTTTTCCGGTTGCTTCTCGGGAGTTTTCAATATCGCGTTGAGGATGATCTTCTCAACCTCTTTTTGCGCCAGAATCTCCACCTTTTGAACCTCTTCGTTTTTAAGGAAGTTGATCGCGGATTCCACCAGTTCCCTGACCATCGAGTCCACGCTTCTGCCCACATATCCCACTTCCGTGAATTTCGTGGCTTCTACTTTCACGAACGGGGAGCGTGACAAAAAAGCCAATCGCCTGGCGATTTCGGTTTTTCCGACGCCCGTCGGACCGATCATGAGTATGTTTTTGGGAATGACCTCTTTCCTTAGGGGGTCGTGCAACCGCTGTCGGCGGATACGGTTGCGCAAAGCAACGGCGACAGCCTTCTTGGCCGATGTTTGGCCGATGATGTACTTATCTAATATTGCCACGACACGCTTCGGCGTCAGCCACTCTGCTCCGCCGGGTAATGGCTCTTTCGAAACGATCTCTTCCGGCACCGTTATTCTCCTTTCATAAACAATACGCCTTCCGGGGTGAGGGCAATCGTGTGTCCGTTAATGATGATCGTGGCGTCCCCTTCCGTCAATAGGCTTTGTCGATATAGTTCTCCCACTCTCATATAGAGCTGTATGGAAAACAGCGAACGCCATTTTTCGATTTCCATAGAAACCAGCAGGTTTTCTTGGTTTTGAACATCGTCCAAATACCACAGAAACGCCATGGAAAAGGCGAATAGCACAAAGACGGTCAACAGGATGAGGACACCGCTACGCTTCTTCGTCATGCTTGACGTAACCGATGAACGGAAGGTTCCGGAATCGTTGGTTATAATCGAGTCCGTATCCCAGCAAAAAGTAGTCCGGCGCATTGAATCCGACGTATTTGGCTTTAATGCCGTAATGGTCTTTGGAGGCTTTGTCGACCAGCGTCGCCACTTCCAAAGTCTCCGGATTGTACTTCGACAGGTAGTTTAGGACATACTTTAACGTCTTCCCGGAGTCCAAGATGTCTTCCACCACGATCACATGCTTTCCTTGAACCGACTCCTCTATCCAGGATTTTACGACGATCTGCCCGGTCGAGGAAGAACCGGCGTAACTGGCTATCTGAATGAACATATAGTGAACGTCGACGGGAATATTCAACAGCAGATCGGAAAAGAAGTGCGTCGACCCTTTCAACACGCAGACCATATACAAGGTATCGGTAATCGGCGCATAATCCTTCGCAATCTCTTTTCCAAGTTCGGCTATCCTTCTTTGGATAGTCGGTCCATCGTACAAAACCTCGATAGATTCTTTTGCGATTTCCATAGACCGACTACTCCCCTTTCTTTCGGTTTTTCGAAAACGATTCGGGTTCCAACAGGGTCTCCATGATCTTGGAAGCGACGCGGTCGATCTCGGTTTTCAGGGTGTGGAAGCGCCGCTCCGATTCTTCCTCGGTCTCGCCTACCGCGGATAGATAGATCTTCAGCTTCGGCTCGGTTCCGGAAGGGCGAAAGATCGCTTTCATTCCTTGAGAAAAACGGATGAGAAAAACGTCTGCCCTCCACTGCGGATCCGCATCCGCGGCATAATCTTTAACGGAAACGACCGGCAACGCGAACGTCCGGTCTGGTTCCACGGCGCGCAAATGTTTCATAAATCCTTCGATTTTGCGGGAACCTTCTGCCCCCTCAACTTCCAAACTGACCGAAGAGTCCCGATAGTACCCAAACTCTCGGTAAATATCCTGAAGCCGATCTATCATTCTCTTCGCGCTTCCTTCGCTCCTCAACAGCAAACATAACAGGAGCGCAGTAGAGACCGCGTCTTTATCTCGCGCATGGTCCCCGTGCAGAAAACCGTAGCTTTCCTCGTAAGCGGCCAGAAATTTCTTATTTTCCGGGGATAAGGTTTCTATGTGATCCCCCAGGTACTTAAAGCCCGTGAGCGTTTCGATCACGTGTATCCCGTTCTTATTCGCGTAGGGTTTCACGCTGTCCGAAGTCACGATCGTCTTAAGCAGGACCCGCTGGCGCCTGTCATCTCCAGGCGGAAGCTCTCTCGCGCAACGCGTCAAAAAATCGGTTAATAGAAGCCCGATCTCATTCCCGTTCAGGGGCCGATAGGAAGCGTCTTCCAAAAGCTGTACGCCGATTCGGTCCGCGTCCGGGTCTGTCGCCAGAATCATTTCCGGCATCGGATGCATGCCTTTGGCCTGAGCGATCGCCATTCCGAAGGATTCGGGGTCTTCCGGATTGGGATAGGACACTGTGGGAAAGGCGGGATCCTTCCGGCTCTGCTTCTCGACGACGCGACAGTCGAAACCGAACCGATCCAGCAAGGGGGGAATATAGTCTATGCCGGTTCCGTGCAAAGGCGTGTACAAAACCAGTCGTTTTTGACCGTCCCGGTTGTCGAAAGGCGCGTTCTCCCGGCTTACCTCTTGGAAATACTCGGTTTTAACCTCTTCCCCGATAAGGTCGTAGGCGTAAGTTTCCCGGACACGCTCAAAAAAACCGAACTCCTCAATTCGCGCTTTTAACGCTTCGATCTGGCGCGGAATCATCTGGACGCCGCGACTATCGTAAACCTTGATTCCGTTATACGCCGGTTTATTATGGCTGGCTGTGATCACCAAACCAGACTGGACTTTCATCCGCCTGACGGCAAACGAAAGGACCGGAGTCGGCGCCGGTTCATCAAAAACGGCCACCTTGACCCCTCGCGCGGCCAGTGTCCTGGCAATCAGCAAAGCGAAGTATCGCGAGCGATTTCGGGTATCGTAAGCGATGACCGCGCTCTTAACCATCTGTGAAAGTCCCAAAGCAATCCGTACCACCCAAGGGTCGTTCAACCCGTTCGTCCCGGCGCGGACAAGTTGCCGGATACCGCCGGTGCCGAAATCGGCGAGTGCGCCGAACCGCTCGCGCAGTTGCGCTTCGAAATCCTGGGACGGCAGGTACTTTAACGATTCCAAATCCTCGCGTACCCAACCCGCGCTCTTCTCAAGCCACTCTTGATACCGAAGGAAATAGTCGTTCACCGCCCGAGCCCCCTAACGAAAAAGAACTGCCTCCGCCTTTTTATAAGCGTTGCCGTATTATACCATAAAGGGGCGGGTAGTCTCGGATGCTGCGAGGGCTCCGCATCTCCATTCCATAGCTGATTTGCACCATTAGAATGGTTCGGCGAAGCCTCCCAATACCTATTCGTCACTTACGGGATTACCGGTTTGGTAAAAAAATGTAGAAATAGTATAATTCTGTGTGTTTCCGCTGTCTCGGAACGCAGGAGTATAAAATGAGGTTACTTTAACCAATAAGGGGGTACGCAAGATGGAGCATTATGGCATTCTGGGGCTTCTGCCGCCAATTATTACGATTGTATTGGCGCTTCTGAGCAAAGATGTAATCATTTCGTTGTTCTTGGGTATTTTTTCGGGAACGCTGATCCTGGCAGGCGGAAATCCGATCACGGCCATCATGAAACTTACGGACGGAATCGCCAATTCCCTGGCTGACGGATGGAATATCCGCATCCTGTTGTTTTGCGCGCTGTTGGGCGCATTGGTCGGGCTGTTGGCGAAAACTGGAGCAGCGCGGGCCTTCGGGCTGTGGGCGGCGTCCAAGGTCAAAACGAAAACCGGGGTTTTGCTGCTTACGTGGGTTTTCGGGCTTCTGATCTTCATCGACGACTACTTCAACTCCTTAACCATCGGAACCGTGATGAGACCGGTCTCCGATGAAAAAAAGGTTTCGCGGGCGAAGCTAGCCTATATCTTGGATTCGACCGCCGCACCGGTTTGCATTCTGGCGCCCATCTCCAGTTGGGTTGTCACCGTGATGAGCCTGGTTCGCGATTCGGACGGGTTCGCCTCCTTGGGGGTATCCGAACTTTCCTTCTTCATCCGATCGATCCCGTTCAATCTGTATGCCATTTTAACGTTGGTCATGGTTGTCCTGGTCGCCGTAACCAAACGAGACTTCGGGCCGATGCTCCGAAGCGAATTGCGGGCGGAAAAGGGAAAAGGGCTCTGCGATGAAAAGGCGTACGGACTCGTTTCGGGCAAGATAGAAGAAGAAAAAGGGAAACTCGCCTCTAAACCTTTCGATATGCTCTTTCCCATTATCATGCTGATCGCGTTGGCCGTCATCTTCTTCCCCGTCACGACCTATATGGGGGCCATCGACGGAGAAACCATCACCAACTTTAGCCAAGCCGTCGGATCGATGACACTCGGGGAAGCCTTCAACAACACGGACGCTTCTGTCGCCCTCTTCTATGCGGTGGTTTCCACGCTGTTTATCACGTACATCTACTTTTACATCCGTAAACTCGTGAACATCAAATCGGCCGCCGACGGCATCGTAGAGGGGATCAAGTCGATGATGCCGGCGATCATCATCCTGGCGATGGCCTGGACGATCGGCAGCTTGATCAAGAACTCGCCGGCGGACGGCGGATTAGGCCTGTCCAAATACCTGTCCGAAGCGGTCGTCAATGGCGGATTCCCGTTGGCGATTCTCCCGATGATCGTCTTCGCCCTCTCATGTCTGATCTCCTTCTCCACCGGTACCAGCTGGGGAACCTTCGCCATTATGATACCGATCACCATGCCGATCGCCGTCTCCTTAGGCCAAAACCTCGGTATGACTGGAGCCGCCCTGATGAACGCGGCGTTGATCAGCGTCGGTGGCGTGTTGGCGGGAGCGATCTTCGGCGATCATTGTTCGCCGATATCCGATACGACGATTTTGTCTTCGATCGGCGCCTCCTGTCCCCATCTTGAACATGTCGCCACGCAAATTCCCTATGCTGTGTTTATCGCCGTTTGCGCGATTGTCGGCTTCCTGTTCGCCGGACTGACGAACACCATGATTTTTGGTTGGATCGCCGCGCTGGTCGTCTTTATTGGCGGATTGATCCTTCTTCCGAAGGTGCTCGGCGCCAAGCGCTACAAACTGGATTGACGAAATTAGCGATAAAAAACAGGGGCGATTGCGCCCCTGTTTTTTTATAAGGACAGAGTCGGATGCTGCCGCGTGAGGTGTATCGGTCTTTCTTTATGCGTGAACCGGACGGATTCTCCTTCGATCAGCAAGTAGGTAACCGCCGTTTGTTGTACGCGGACTTCCAGCAGGGAGCGCCGGTAATACAGGCGGAAAGAGTACCCGCTCCACGACTTGGGAAGGGCCGGTTTGAAGCGAAGGCCGCCTCTCGGAGTCCGCAATCCGCCGAATCCGTAGACGAAAGCCATCCATGAACCGGCCATCGCCGCCAGATGCGCGCCGTCCACTGAATTATGGTGGAGATTGTGCAGGTCCAAAAAAAGCGTATGGGAAAAGTAAGTCTCCGCCTTGTCGGGATACCCGATTTCTGACGCCATAATGCCGTAAATGCAGGGAGACAGAGAAGAATCATGCGTGGTTAACGGTTCGTAGTAATCAAAGTCGGTTTTCTTTTGCTCCACGCTGACCGACTCGCCGGCCAATAGATGCGCCAATACCACATCCGCCTGCTTGCAGACTTGATGGCGGTAGATCACGAGCGGGTGAAAGTGCAACAACAAAGGATAGCGGTCTGCCGGCGTCGTCTGAAAATCCCAGCGCCGTTTGGCAAGAAAGCTGTCATCTTGCGGCGTGACTCCTCGACTATCTCTCTGCGGGAAGTACATCCTCCGGCTTTTCTCTTGCCATTCGGCCGGTTCTCCCTCCGACAACCGCGAGAAGCGCTTGAGGCGTTCATACTCTGAAGGATAGTGTTCTTGCAGCCACTTCGCCGTCTCTGACGCGAAACGGAGGTTCTCCTGAGCCATGCGGTTGGTATAGTAATTGTTGTCCACTACGGCGGTGTACTCGTCGGGACCGGTGACGCCCTCGATGGTAAATCGCCCGTCTCGATCCGAGTTGAAATGCCCAAGATCGCTCCATAACCGCGCGGTTTCAAAAATGATTTCCGCGCCTTTCTTCGCAAGAAAATCATCATCTTGCGTGACTTCCCAATACTGGCGAATCGCGTAGGCGATATCCGCATTGATATGATACTGCGCGGTACCGGCCGGATAATAGGCGGAACACTCTTCGCCGGCAATCGTTCGCCAGGGGTACAGGGCGCCCTGCCGATGACCCATGGTTCGCGCGCGCTCCCGAGCAAAGGGGAGAATACCGTAACGGTATTCCAAAAGCTTTCGGGCGATCTCGGGCTCTCGGAAGATAAAAAACGGAATCATATAGATTTCCGTGTCCCAGAAGGTATGACCCCCGTAGCCCTCCCCCGTCAATCCCTTTGAAGCGACATTTCGCCTACCGTCTTTCCCCGCGGACTGATACAGGTGAAACTGGTTCACGGCCAGCGCTTTCTCGATTTCGGGCTGGTTATCCACCGTCATACCGGCCACGCGCCAATACCGCGTCAGGATTTCCGTTTGAGCGAGCGCGTACGCTTCATACCCTTCCTGAAGGGCGTGAGCGCCCTTTTGCCGCAAAAACCGGTCGATCTCCTCGACGGGCGTTTCTGAGGAGGTGGTGTAGCATGCGATCTTGGTTAACGCCGCTTCTTGCCCTTGAACGACTCGAACGAAGTAACGGAGGGCGGCGTGTCGGGCTTCGCAAGACGCTAACGGGGGCTCCGAAGACTCCGGGGACAGGAGATGGTGGATCGAACAGCCTAAGGAGAGTCCGGAATGTCGCGTCTTGAGGATCAATTTCGCCAGACCTTCCTTCGCGCAGGCTTCTACGGAGACAAGATCAAGGGAAAACCCCTCTGACTGGCTTCCCACGCGGGGATCCTCTTCGTTCCGGATATTCTGGACATTTCCATCGATGAGAGAAACGACTTCGATCATACCAGAAAAATTGAGCGGGCACATCGTCAGACGCATCATTAGCAAGTGGGGGTCGCGCAAAGAAACGAGGCGTTGGAAGTGGAAACGCGCGCGTTTCCCTTTGGGAGACTCCCATTCGACGTTCCGAATCAGAATCCCATCGGAAAGCGAAAATCGACGTTGATAGGACAAGAGCCGCCCCGTGTCGATGAAAACAGGTTCTCCCTCCACCGCCAAGAGAAGGCGGGTGGCATCGGGAAGATTGAGCATGATCTGATTGGTTTTTGCGAACCCAAAGGCGGATTCTCCATATAGGATCTTCTCGTTCTCGTAAAACCCGTTGATATAGGTTCCGCGTACGCTCTTGACGGAAGACCCGGAGAACCCTTCCTCAAAGCTGCCTCGGATCCCCAAATACCCATTAGCCTGCGCGTACAGCGTTTCGTTCAACGGATAGAGCGCCGGATCCCAACGGTCCTCGACTAATTCGATCGCGCGCATTCAACGATCCCCCCTCGTGTCAAAATTTCGATACTCGCGGGAGAAAAGTCCGGGATAACCCAGTCCGCCCCCCCAAGGTTCTCGAGCAACCCGATGCCGATCGCCGTCATACCCGCCGCTTTCGCCGCCTCTATCCCGTT
>CAZMHO010000061.1:0-3719 GCA_964566085.1 uncultured Thermotogaceae bacterium
GGAAGGCCTGATCACCCGAAACGACTAAACGGTATCTCCCTCTTACATGGAATGCTAATTGAAGATTATACCACACCTTTTCAAAGGAAAACCTCGGCATCGCGTCAATCCGGTCTAACTTCGGAACTGATTTCAGATCGCGCAAGATAATGCAACGCATTCCTTCTGATGTGGCGCTACAGAAGGGGCCGTATCCGGGGTTTTGAAAGCTCGGGATTCGTCAGAAGCCCCTTTCGGAGGAAAAAGCCCGGAATAACGCGCATGGATCGGCATGTTAAGCAGACCGATAGTGTATAATATCATGTCTAAATAGAAAAGAGGTGTTCCCTATGTCCTTTTTGATCTTTGGCCACCGCGGCTATTCAAGCGAGTACCCTGAAAACACGACGTTAGCCTTTCGAAAAGCGATGGATGCGGGCGCCGACGGTGTGGAGCTTGATATTCGCGCGTCGAAAGACGGCAAAGTCGTCGTGATCCACGACGAGGATACGCTACGGGTTACCGGAACCCCGGGCAAGATAGCAGACCTGGACTATGCGGAGATTAGAAAGAAGAAAATCCCGGAAGGGCTATCGATCCCGTTATTGGATGAGGTCTTCGAATCTTTTCCCGATAACGGGTTTCTGAATGTGGAAATCAAATCCTCAGACGTGGTCCAACCGCTCGTAAAATTACTGAAGGTTTGTGAACCGGCTTTCCAGATCGTGTTCTCTTCCTTTCATTTCGAGGCTTTGGAGGAGCTCCGGGTTTCTGTTCCAGACGCCAAAATCGGTCTTTTAATCGGCGAAAGCCTCGGAAAGTATGTTGCAGTATCCGAATCCGCAGTAGACACGACCGCTTTCGAGGCGCTCCTCGCGGGATATCTCCCCTATTCGCTGCACCTGCCCGTACCCCTCTTTAATCGCTTGCCCGTTGAAGGGACCGTCCGCTTTTTGCAAAAAGTTAAAGCGTCCAATATCCGGCTGTTCTGGTGGACCGTTGACGACATCCCGGTTACCGAGTTTCTGAAGGATCGCGGCATCATAGACGGTGTCATCACGAACCAGGTCGGCAGAATGGTCCGCGCCTACAAGTAAGGAACAGGCCCGATCAGATGAAGAGTGAGAAAGAGGATCGATTCTGTCCCGCTGGGACCATAACCCTAAATATTGACGAAAAGGTTGAAGAAGCATACCAAATCTTGAGTGGGCGCGTTCAGATAGATTGGAAATGGAATACATGGGAAAGCTTTTTCTTAAAAAGCATGGATGTATTCGGCATCATCGAATCCGAGAAACGCGATAAGTCGATCATCCGCGCGCAAACGACGGAAGACACCTTATTAAGGCCGTTATCCGCCGATCAGCTGGAAAACCCGGATGACCCGGGACTTGCCTCCGGTGTCCTCCATTCCTTAGCCGTTTTTTTGGGTCAGGTGATCCAGGAAAATTACTTTGGGATGGCCCTGTCCGAGTCGGAAAAGATGTATCAAGCCTTCGCGACTTTTGTGAAGAAAGCTGACAAACAGCGCGCCATCGATTGCTACACGCGTTTTGTATCCGTCTTTCCGACTTCTCCGTTTATCGATCAGATGCTCAATTGTATCCAAGATATTTCTATGGGTAAAGACTTGCCGGTCGAAATCCCTGAAAACGAAGAGGACGCCTTTCAGTCTATCCTAACCCAGGCAAACGATGCCGATCCTCAGCAAAACCTGAGCCTGCTGAAGAAATTTGAAGAGAAGTACCCGATTTCACGCTACTCCGAACCGATTATGGAGAGGATCATCGGAGAGTACGAAAAGTTAGGAGACGAGTATCAATTGAACCATTACCTGCGGAAGTTCATATTTTCCTATCCGAAATCGCAGTCGGCTCCCCAGAAGCTTTTGCTGCTGATCTCCGTCCAGAGGAAAAGCGGAGAGCCTTCTTGGTATGAGAATGCGTTGCGTTTTTTACTTTATTTTCCCGACAGCGAGTATATCGGCACCGTCAGAAAGTTCGTGGGGATCGATTCATAAATGAAACTACTCACAACGGATCAAAGGTTCAATCACATCGTCCTTATACCGGTTTATACGTGGGGCGTTTTTGTACTTTTTTCACTCGCCTTATTCCCGTTTTTTCCGCGCTTCTCAGCGGATTTTCTTTTTGGGGTGGGTATCGTTACCGTCAATCTTTCTTGGATTGTGCTGATGCGAAAGCGGAAAGAGGAAGACGAAGAAGACCCGGATAAAAGAAAGAGGAAAGACGTCGCCGGTTTCGGGTTGTTGGCGTTTACGGCGCTTTCTTTTTTAAGCGCGTTTCTATTCAGTCTCTTTTATCGCGCCTAAGTTTTTTTCGACCAAAAGCGATTCTTCTTGTACTCTCTGCCGATCATTTGGTGAGTTCGCGATGGCGGCGCGTGTCGGAGTTTTTGTGAGCAGTTCGTTTGAGTCCTGGGATCAAACGCATTCGGAGATGCTTTTCCGATTCATTTTCTGTGAAAGTTGGGGGGAGTCTATGCTTTACCGAAAGTCCGTCTTGTTTCTTTTCTGCTTTTGCTTCTGTTTTTCGATGTCTTATTCATATGTGGCGCTTCGTCACTTCGTGAATGCGGGCGATACCATAGAGAGTATCTGCCGAATCTATCAGTTGCCTCAGTCGGTCTTCCTGGATTGGAATCGCTCTGATTCCGTTCTCAAGCTGTCTCCCGGAATGGTTGTCACCATCCCTTTTCCAAGCGGGTTCGTCTACAAGGTAGCCGAAGGAAACAGTCTAAGTTGGATCTCCTGCGCGTTTTTTTGCGATTTGAACGCCATCGCGGCCGCCAACAGCCTCAGGTTTCCCTATGCTTTGCGTCTCGGTCAAGAGATTTTTATCCCTCAAACGGAGATCGGAAGAAAATTCTTCAATGAACCCGGCAAATTGTTATGGCCGGTCTACGGTGAGATTAGCTCGCCTTACGGAGACAGAATACACCCGATCACCGGTTTGAAGTCTTTTCACGCCGGTTTGGATATCGCCGCCCCGGAAGGGGCGCCGGTCTTTGCGAGCGCGCCTGGGAAGGTGACCATGGCGGGCGGCAACGGTGGATACGGCATTATGATCGAGATTGCGGGCGCGACCCACAAGTATCGGTACGGGCACCTGTCGGCCCTGTGCGTCTACGTCGGACAGGAAGTGAAAAGAGGCGACGTGATCGGTCGGATCGGAAGCACCGGTGACAGCACCGGCCCTCATCTGCACTTCGAGGTCCGGAACCAGAAAAATGAGACCCTGGACCCGCTGTCTCAGTTGCCCAATATCAAAAACATATACCCGAAGCATTAGGGAAGGAGTGATACGATGAGCGATTACCAAAAGGTTCTTGATCTTTCGAAAGCGTATGAGAGGGATATGGTCGCCTTTTTGCGCGATATGATTCGCATTCCCAGCACGTCGACTCAGGAAAAGCGCGTGATCGAGCGTATCGCCGAAGAGATGAAAACCGTAGGATTTGACGAAGTAAGGATCGATCCCTTCGGAAATGTGATCGGCAGAGTCGGGAACGGAAAAACTACAATTGCCTACGATGCGCATATCGACACGGTCGGTATCGGAAACCCCGACACCTGGGACTTCGACCCGTTTGAAGGGAAGTACGAAAACGGGATCGTCTACGGAAGAGGAGCCAGCGACCAAGAGGCGGGAATGGCCGCGATGGTCTACGCCGGAAAGATGATGAAAGAGCTCGATATGGCCAAGGACTGCACCTGTTAT